>JAYUTS010000062.1:0-4100 GCA_043754995.1 Chitinophagaceae bacterium | reverse complement strand
ACCGCCATACGAATGGCTTTGGCAAATGCTTTAAAGATGGCTTCAATTTTATGATGTTCATTATCGCCGTGGCATTCAATATTGAGATTGCATTTGGCTGCATCGCTGAACGATTTAAAGAAATGAAAAAACATTTCAGTTGGCATTTCGCCAATCTTCTCCCGTTTAAACGTTGCATTCCAAACGATCCAGTTACGTCCACCGAAGTCGATCAGCACTTTTGCTTCTGCTTCATCCATAGGTAATGCAAAACCATAACGTTCCATGCCACGCTTATCTGCCAATGCCAATGCAAATGCTTCGCCTAAAGCGATACCGGTATCTTCAATGCTGTGGTGTTCATCAATATGCAGATCACCATTCGTTGTAATATTCAAATCCATTTTACCATGGCGTGCAATCTGGTCGAGCATATGATCAAAAAAACCAAGTCCGGTATGGATGGATGCTTTTCCGCTTCCATCTAAATTCAATTCCACTTTTATTTTTGTTTCATTGGTATTGCGTTCATGTACCACAGTACGCAAACCAAGTTTCAGAAATTCATAGATATCTTTCCAATGTGCTGTTTCAAGTACAATAGTGGATTGACGCAGTTCTTCTATCTGGTCTTTAATTTCTGCAGCACCGAGTGTTGCATCATTGTTGATCCAGATGCCTTTGCAGCCAAGATTTTTTGCTAACTGAATATCAGTGATACGATCGCCAATCACAAACGAGTTCGCCAGGTCATAGTCTGGATTGTTGATGTATTTGGTAAACATACCAACGCCGGGTTTTCTTGTAGCAGCCTGTTCATGTGGAAATGTTTTATCAATCAACACTTCAGAAAAATGAACGCCTTCGCCTTCAAAACTTTTGATTACAAAATTGTGTAAAGGCCAGAAAGTATCTTCAGGAAAAATATCTGTGCCTAATCCATCCTGGTTGGTGGGCAATACTAATTCATAATCCAGTTCAGCAGCAATTTTGCGGAGATAAAAAAATACATCCGGGTAAAAACTAAGTTTATCAAACGAATCGAGTTGATACGTTGGAGGTGCTTCGTTGATCAATGTTCCATCACGGTCTATAAATAAAACTCGCTTGCCCCCAGCCCCCGCCTGAATGTCAGGCAGTCCTAATGGAGAGTTTGTTTCTGTTTTGTTGTCCTTACTCATTTATTTTTACTGTAAGATTATTTTTTTATTTTTACTCTTACTGCTTTTACTTCTGCTGTTGTTACCATACTTGCTTTGTTACCAAAGCTGTTGCGGATATACGTTAATACATCGGCCACTTCCTGATCTTTCAAATGAGGTTGCGAAGGCATGGGATTGTAATATACTTCTCCATTTATTTCTATCTCCTCATTCAGGCCCACAAGTATGGTGCGGATAAGTTTTGATTTATCTCCCAATACATTTTTTGTTTTGATCAACGGAGGATTCATGCTTGGCACACCTGAGCCATCGGGTTGATGACAGGCTAAACAGGTGCTCTCATACACTTTCTTTCCACGTAGAACAGACGCTTTGATATTCGGTTGTTGAGAACTGAACGCAAATGCTGTTACAGCAATCAGCAATACAATTAAAATCTTCTTCATGAATTTATTTTTCTCCTGTGTAAGTTATTTTCCAAACAGTACCGCCTTTATCATCTGAGATGTAAATAGAACCATCATTGCCCATTGCTAATCCACAAGGACGATGTTGTGCTTTTGCTGGTGTTAAGAATTCTTCGCCACCTGCAAAATCATCAGCAAAGATTTCGTACTCAGCACTTGGTTTGCCATCTTTCATAGGAACAAATACAACATTATATCCTCCCTGTTTCAATGGAGCCCTGTTCCAGCTTCCGTGAAAGGCAATGAATGCACCATTCTTATATTTATCGCCAAACTTTGTTCCTGTATAAAACAACAAAGCATTGGGTGCCCAATGTGCAGGAAATGCATACAATGGTTTTTCTTTTGTACCACACTGGCCTTCCGTTTTTCCATCACCACCATATTCAGGAGCTAATACTTTTTTCTTTTGAATGGGATCGTAATAACAATAAGGCCAGCCGAAGTCCATTCCTTTTTTTGCAATAAAGAATTCTTCTGCCGGCAACTCTGCACTTTGTTCAACACTGTATTGTGCAGGATGTAACTGATTCAATTGATCTCTGCCATGCTGTGTTACATATAATTCATTCATTGAAGAATTCCAATCGAGACCAACCACATTACGTAAACCAGTTACATAACGTACGCCTTCTGCATAGGTTTGATTGAGTTTATCTGTTCTGAACAACCAAACGCCACCTACTGTTTCAAGAATAGGACAAGGTGTTTGCCCCGGTGAACCTGCTGTACGGTCTGTTTCCTGGCAGGCATTAGAAGGTGCTCCAATAGTGACATAGATATTTCCTTTATCATCCAGCACCAATGATTTGGATGCATGCTGACGTTTATCAACCAATCCTTTTACAATCACTTCCGGATCATCAGGATTTTCGATTTCATTCTTTGCATTGAATTTGTAACGATACACTTCAGAATTGGAAGAAGCATAGAGGTACCCATTTTTGATTGCAATACCGGTGCCGCCATAATTCCCAAATGCAAAGGTTTCATCCGCTATGCCATCTGCATTGGTATCTCTTAAACGAAGAATGCCTTTGCCATCTTTTAAACGTTCCAGCTTAACATAGATGTCGCCATTGCTATTGACAACAAGATGTCTTGCCTGTCCGAGTTTATCTGCAACAACAGTTGCTTTAAAACCGGGAGGCAATTTTAAGCCGCCTGCTATAGTTACTTGTTTATTTTTTGTCGAGTCGTTGGCACAAGCGGCAAACGTTAGTGCGAATAGCAAAACAATTGATGTAATAATCCTGCGCATATTATTTGATTTGAGTATTTAAAGTTAATAGTTAACAGTCATTTTAAGTTTAGATATGTGGGCTGAAGCCCAGTTAAGAACTTTTTCAATTACCCCGGTCTTAGACCGGGGTAAAGCAAAAAAAGCGAATGGGTTTTAACCCCTATGATTTAAGAACTGATAAAGTACTAAACAATAAATTTTTGTAAAGCGTTCAGTAGCTCATCATTTTCTTTGGCCGTTCCTACAGTAATACGCAGGCACCCTTCACATAGAATCACTTTGCTGCGATCCCTTACTACAATTTCATTGGAGAGCAACCATGTATAAATTGCTTTTGCATCCACCACTTTCACTAATAAAAAGTTCGCATCTGAAGGATAGACCCTTTTAACTACCGAAATGCCAACCAATGCTTCTTCTAACCGTTTACGTTCATTTACCAGTTCCTTGATCATAGCATTGACATCTTCAATATTATCTAATGCTTTGATCACCAATTCCTGCACTGCTTCACTGATATTATAAGGTGGTTTGATCTTATTATAGATTGCAATTATTACTTCACTTGCAAAGGACATGCCCAAACGTAAACCTGCTAAGCCCCATGCTTTGCTGAGTGTTTGCATCACCACCAAATTTGGATATTCACTCAACAAAGAAATGCAGGAATGCTGCCTTGCAAAATTGACATAGGCTTCATCTACAATCACCAGTCCATCAAAATTATTCAGTACCATTTCAATATCCTCCCTGTTAATACTGTTGCCTGTTGGATTGTTAGGTGAACAGATCCAGATAAGCTTGGTATTTGCATCCACTAATGTTTCCATATGCACTAAGTCGAGTTGAAAATTATCAAGCAAAGGTGCTTTGCGCAATTCAACATCATTAATATTGGCACTTACTTCATACATACCGTATGTTGGCGGACAAATGATGACATTATCTTTCCCTGGGTTGCAAAAAGCACGGTACAACAGATCAATGCATTCATCGCTTCCATTGCCAATGAAAATTTGTTTTGATGATACACCTTTAATGACAGATAATTTTTCTTTGATCTTATGTTGATAAGGATCGGGATAGCGGTTATACCATTTTAATAAGGGTGAGCCAATACTGTTTTCATTCGCATCTAAAAAGATCTTCGCTTCGCCATGAAATTCATCACGGGCAGAAGAGTAGGGGGTGAGGGATTTGATGTTTGGTCGTAGTAAGTTGTTTAAATCGAAAGACATGTTAAAGCCT
>JAYUTS010000061.1:0-9530 GCA_043754995.1 Chitinophagaceae bacterium | reverse complement strand
AGAAGGTCCCAAGGGTTCGGCTGTTCGCCGATTAAAGTGGCACGTGAACTGGGTTCAGAACGTCGCAAGACAGTTCGGTCCCTATCTGTGGTGGGCGCTAGTAAATTGAGAGGACATGACCTTAGTACGAGAGGACCGGGTCGTACACACCGCTGGTGTATCTGTTGTGCCGCCAGGTGCAATGCAGAGTAGCTACGTGTGGCCAGGATAAACGCTGAAAGCATCTAAGCGTGAAACCTTCCTTAAGATGAGTTTACTTTTAAGGGCCGTCAAAGACGATGACGTTGATAGGCTACAGATGTAAAACTGGTAACAGTAAAGTCGAGTAGTACTAATTACCCGTAAGCTTTAATTTTTTTTAATTGCCTCTATCTTTTACAACTTGCCCAATATGTTATATTATTTAAGAGTTTATGGAGGTTTTGCCGAGGGTGTTCACCTCTTCCCATACCGAACAGAGAAGTTAAGCCCCTCATGGCCGATGGTACTGCACTACAATGCGGGAGAGTAGGTAGCTGCCATATTTATTCTAAACCCTTCAGTTTTCTGAAGGGTTTTTTTGTTCCTTTTCCTTTTCTCGTTTTAATCTCTATTCTTGTTTTGTATAACTTGCTTTTGTATTTTGGCTGAGCTTTGTGTTGCAAGAAATCTGCTGTATATTCAAGGACCAACCACTTGCTTATGTTTACACTCAGATCAATTGCATTAATAGCTCTTTGGTCATTTATTATTTCCCTTTCTGTATACTTCTTTCTCGACAATGTGGTCGCCTATTTCTACGGTTACAGAAGCAGAATGTTTGGAACTACTTTATTTCACAACCAACTTTGGGTAGTGATGCATATGGTTGGCGGTAGCATGGCGCTGTTATTAGGCCCCGTGCAGTTTTGGCCATTTATCCGTAAACGATTTGTTTCCTTTCATCGGTTATCAGGTAAAATTTATATGACAGGGATTGCTTTGATTGGCATTTCTGCAGGGCGACTCTCATTGATCAGTAGTTGTGTGCCCTGCCGCATCTCTCTTTTTTTACTGACTGTATTTGCTGTGCTCAGCACCTGGTTTGCATGGCGGGCAATTAAAACAGGGAATATTAAAACCCACCGCCAGATGATGGTGAGGAGTTATGTATGTGTGATTGCTTTTGTTGCAGTGAGAATTGATGATATATTCTCTCTTAATTTTTTGTTTGGAGAAATAACAGATCCAACATTCCGGAGAGTGGTGAATGAATATTTCTTTTCGTTTGTACCATTGATCATTGCGGAGATCATCATGACCTGGTGGCCATCGGTAGCTTATACATTTAAAAGAAAACATGACCATCCCAAAGCAAGCCAAATATGAATCAATCAACTGCTTCACCACTGCAACTAACAGAACGAGCTGATATTTTAGATAGTCTTCGTGGGTTTGCGCTGCTTGGTGTTTTACTCGACAATTTATTTGGCTTTACAGGTTGGGGATTTTTGACGTTGCACGAAATAGAAGCATTGCCAACATGGCCTGTGGATGGCATTCTTGGCTTAGCAGAACTTTCTTTTATTCATGGGAAGTTCTATAGCATTTTTTCATTGTTGTTTGGCATCGGGTTCTCTGTTATTCTTCTCCGCAATGAGCAACGTGGATTAAATCCATTAAAAATATTTTATCGCAGGCTTTTGTTATTGGCTGTAATTGGCGCAGGTCATTTACTATTAGTTTGGGAAGGAGACATATTACTCCTTTATGCTTTGGTTGGTATGGTATTACCTTTCTTCAGAAACTGTAGTGATCGGACAATTCTTATTTGGGCCATTGCATTGATACTTTCTCCCATCCTCATTGATGTGTTGCGGGTGATCTTTCAATTTAGCCCTGGCAAAGCATTATATGAGCAAGCTGTACTCATCGATGCCAAAAATAATTTGCCGAAAGACAGCAGCATTTCACAATATATTTATTCCTCAAAAGACAGTTGGCAGCATTGGCGAAAGTGGATAGAACCCGGGTTCTTTTATCGCTATGCTGATTTATTAAATGGAAATCGGATTCCTAAAGTATTAGGGATGTTTCTGTTTGGTTTTTATGCAGGGAGGAAGATAATGTATATCAACCTGCAGGATCATGTTTCGTTATTCAAAAAATTGCGTAAGTGGGGATTCATTATTGGTATTCCAACAGGGATTGCAACGGCCATTTTTGAGATAGATGAAAAGTCAGTACCCAAAGTAATGGGAATGGTTGACACTGTTTTATATGCTTTAAGTGTTGTGCCTCTTTGCCTGGCTTATGTTTCTGCAATTTGTTTGCAATGGATAAAGAAAGAAGGTAATACAAAATGGAAACTGCTTGCGCCGGTTGGCAGAATGGCACTGACAAATTATTTAATGCAGTCTATCATTGGTATTATTTTATTTTATGGAGTAGGGTTTGGCTTAGGTGGTAATATAGGCCCATCTATTTACTTCCCAATTGGCATTGGCATTTACTTCTTGCAGATTTTATACAGCACCTGGTGGATGAAGCATTATAATTATGGTCCGTTTGAATGGATTTGGCGAATACTTACTTATGGAAAAGTATTAAGGATTAAAAAAGGAGTTGATAAGTAATTAAAATTAAGGACAATGAAACAAGTATTTTTTCTTGGTTTACTATTAAGACAAAGCGAATACACTTTACTTCAGAAGATTTGTCGTTGCGAAAGGAATGCAAAAAGGATTCTGATCATTAAATAAAAACAACAACATGAGAAATGTTTTAGTTGGCTTGCTGTTACTAAGTTTTTCAATAACAGGCATTGCCCAGGGAAAATTAGTGAGACGGGAATTCATGGCTGCTTCGTTACAAAACAATAAGGCAGGAGAAGAGTCTTTACGTCAACTATCGGTGTACCTGCCTCCCGATTATGAACAAGGAACACAACGCTATCCCGTTATTTATGTGCTGCATGGCTATGGAGGAAACGATAGTGTAATGATGAGTGTATGGATCAATTTTAGAAGATTGCTTGATGAAGCTATCCAAACAGGAAAGATGCGCCCAATGATTGTGGTGGCACCGAACAGTAATACAAAACTGCAAGGAAGCTTTTATACCAACTCCTCTGTTACAGGTAACTGGGCCGATTATATTGGAAAGGACGTAGTGCAATACATGGATAAAAATTTCAGAACAATACCAGACCGGAAAAGCCGTGGACTTTGCGGACATTCAATGGGAGGTAACGGTGCATTAAAGTTAGGGATGATGTTTGCTGACACATTTAGTGCTGTGTATGCACTTAGCCCCGCAGTGCTTAATTGGTATGGCGATTTTTCTCTTTCAAGTCGTGGGTTCAAACGGATCAGCAAATTGAATAACGAAGATGCAATTATAAAAGGGTTGAATGAATCGGATCAAACTGGTGATTTTGATGCTTTTTTTGCCGCCGCATTCACGGCTATGGCAAAAGTGTATTCGCCCAACGCTTCCAAAAAAGAATTGCTTGCAGATTTTCCTGTTTCTTATGTTGGCGACAGTGCTGTTTATCATCCAAAAGTGATCACCGAATGGGAAGCACAATTTCCATTTAATATGATTGATCATTATCTGCCGCAATTACGCAGCCTGAGTGCTTTGAAGTTAGATTGGGGACGAAATGAAGATTTTTCTCATATTCCGCACAGTAGTTTACAATTCAGCAAAAAACTGGAAGCATACCGCATCAAGCATTTTGCTGAAGAATATATTGGCGATCATGGAAACATGCTCGATGGTTTTGACGGACGAATCTTCAATGAGTTACTTCCATTTTTTGAAAAGTATTTGAAATGATACGTTGCCAATTCTTATTTGTAGAAATACCCTTTGGTATAATAAAATGAATCATATGAAAAATTATAGCTTACTATTTCTGTTTGCTTTCTTTTTTTCAATCACCTGCATTGCACAGCAAACAGATACGATAAAAGTAAAAGTCCATGATCATGTCATCACACTTTATTCATCTGGAATTGGTAAGCCAAATGTAATATTGGAAGCAGGTGGCGGCTCCAATCATAGAACATGGCAATTGGTTCAACCTAAATTAGCTGGGTCAGCTAGAGTTGTTTCATACGATCGTCCCGGTTATTTAAATTCTGATACATGCACATCGCCAAGAGATGCAATCACCATTGCACGAGAATTAAAAGAGGCATTGACAAAAGCAAATATTCATCCGCCGTACATATTCGCCGGTTGGTCTTATGGTGGTTCATTAGTAAGAGTATTTGCTGGTCTTTATCCAAATGATGTTGCAGGAATGGTGTTGGTTGATCCTGCACCTGAAGAAGTTTATGCCCGTTTGGAAAAAGAGTTCCCGGAAATGATGAAGGAGGATGAAAAATATATGCGGGAAATATTATCAAACAAGAACCGGCCAGGCGAACGTGAAGAAATGCGATACTATGATTCAAGTATGAACCAGGGAAGGCGATCAGATAAATTACATACCACACCAACAACTTTATTAATAGCAGCAGGCAAAGCAGAAGGAGGACAGGATCGGGATACTACAAATCCTATGAACCGCATTTGGATGGAAGAATTGCTAAAGTGGGCAAAGAAAAGACCGAATCTGAAATATAGGATCATCACAAACAGCGGACATCATATGGCAAAGTTTCAGCCCGATACTGTTGTAAAGGCTATTCTGTACCATATAGATCAGTATCATATTAAGACTCGCAAAAAAACAATTATCCCTTATAAAAAACCAGATCAATTAAAAGACGGCATACAAACAGGAACCTTAAAAGAAGTTGGTTTGAATGAAAAGATCTTAAAAGCAATGCATGATTCTATTACTGCGGGTGCATACCCAAATATTCATAGCGTTTTAATATTTCATAATAAGAAATTAGTGTATGAAAATTATTGGTCAGGTCATGATGAGAACAGAGGAACAGATTTTATTGGCATGATCAATCATGGCCGTGACAGTCTGCATGATGTGCGAAGCATCACCAAAAGTATCGTAAGCGCAGCAATGATGATTGCTATTGACCAGGGGGAAATAAAAAATGTGCATCAGCGGTTATTTGATTTTTTTCCTGAGTATGCAAAATATGATACGGGGATGAAGCGAAATATAACTGTTAAGCATCTGTTGACGATGAGTGCGGGTTTAAAATGGAGAGACGATGATCAGGTTTGGTTCGCCGATTCCTTAAAAGTGAAAGATGTTCATTATGCTGTTGATTTTATTCTTCGTCAGCCGATTACAGATACACCCGGTACAAAATTTAACTATAGTGCCGGTTGCACTCAACTGGTGGCGTTAATTATAGAGAAAGCTACCGGACTGGATATCGAAAAGTTTACTGATAAATATTTATTTGAACCGATGGGAATAACTAAATATGAATGGACAAAAGAAAAAAACGGATTGGTGAATGCGTGGGGAGCTTTGCGAATGCGTTCCAGAGATTTAATGAAGTTTGGATTGCTTTACATGAATCAGGGAAAGTGGAATGGTAAACAATTGATTTCTTCCGGGTTGGTAAATGAATCGGTGCAGACTCATATTTATACGGAAGCACCTTATGGTTATGGCTACCAGTTCTGGACATTGGTTGATACGGTAAATAACCAGCTCATCAAAACAATTGAAGCCACGGGAAACGGTGGACAGAAAATTGAAATTAACAGGGCTGAAAATTTAATATTAGTAATCACGGCTGGCAACTATGATACACATAATTTGAAGAAATTTTCATATGATGTGTATCTTGATTTTGTTTACCCGGCAATCATAAAATTAAAATAAGATGTCATCCATTGTAACCCCAGTTGTACAAAACGAACGCATCGACATTCTTGATTCATTAAGGGGCGTTGCCATTCTTGGAATCCTTCTTATGAATATACCTTCATTTTCTTTTTTAACAGTCGATCCGCTTATTAGAAACGAATATGGCACCATTAACTATTCTATCTGGCGGTTTGTAAGCTGGATAGCAGATGGAACACAACGGGCTTTGTTCAGTATGTTATTTGGCGCCGGAATTCTACTGTTTATTCGAAGTAAGGAAAAGACTCAGAATATTGTTTCTGCTTCTGACTATTTTTTCAGGCGACAGTTATGGCTCATCTTATTTGGGTTGATTAATATTTATATTTTTCTATGGCATGGCGATATATTATTTGACTACGGCGTATATGGTTTACTGATTTTTGTCTTCAGGTTGTGGGACCCCAAAAAATTATTAATTGCGGCAGCTGTATGCCTGTTGTTAATGTTAGCTCGTGAAAACAGGAATCTCTATCTTGACAAACGGACTATTGCCAGAGGTGAGGCTGTTATGAAGATTGATACAACTGTTGTAAAACTTACAGACAGGCAGAGCGAACATTTGGCTCACATGGAAGAGTTTAAAAAAGGAAGTACTGCTGAAAGCAAGATCAAACGTGTACAGCGGGCAAACCGAATGATGGGAAGCACCCATGAAGATGTATACGAATATCGTGTTGAGCGTTACATGAATAATCTTCTCAATTATTCTTACTTCGGTATATGGGATGTATTCCTGTTTATGTTTATTGGGATGGCTTTTTTTAAACTGGGTATTATTACAGGAAATGCGTCTGTAAAATTATATGCTGTTTTATGTACTCTTGGATTGGGTTTAGGAATACTCATTTCGTATTTTGATATGCAGCCCATGATTGATGAGAAGTTTAACCGGTTTGAATACACAAAGCAGGTTTCCCTAAGTTTTTTTGAATTAGGAAGAACTTTCAGGTCTCTTGGTTTTTTTGGGTTGCTAATGTTGATGTATAAATCAGGCATCTTCCAATGGTTCTTTAAATTGATGAAACCGGTGGGTCAAATGGCCTTTACTAACTATCTTACCCAGTCCATGAGTTGTGCAATTATTTTTTATGGTATTGGGTTCGGGTTATACGGAAAACTGGAACGTTACGAAGTATACATCATTATGCTTTGCATCTGGGTAACTCAAATCATCTTGAGTCATTTGTGGTTACGCTATTTTCAATACGGACCTTTTGAATGGATATGGCGGCAGTTGACGTATTGGAAAAAGTTGCCTTTAAGAAAACAACATCACCCATAATAATAACCTGACATGAAATTTTTTTTTATAACCACCCTGTTGTTTTGTATTGCTTTTTGTAAAGTTTCTGCACAAGACATTACAAAACTTGATAAATTTTTAGATAGTATTTTTAAACCTTTTAACACTAAAAATTCGCCAGGTTGTGCTATTACAATTTTACAAAATGGTAAACCTATTGCTAAGAAAACTTATGGCATGGCCAGTATTGAATTACAAGTTCCTTTTACACATCAAAGTGTTGTAAGAATTGGATACTCAGAAGCAAGAGAGTTTATTTCAATTGCTGCCATTCTAATGGAAAAGGATGGTATACTTAGTTTGAATGATAAAGTAAGAAAGTATTTTCCAAAGTTGCCTGAATGGTCAGAGCCGGTAACAATCTGGGACTTGCTTAATCATCGCAGTGGCTTTGTAGATGAGTGGTCAACTATATTACTGATGCATGGCGCTATGTTTAATCGGTTTGATAAGGAACAGTTTTTCCGTTTACTATATACACAGACAGAACCCGAAGTTGAACCCGGCAAAGGCTTTATGTATTGCAATTCTGATTTTGGTTTATTGCGATTGATCATGGAAAAGGCTTCCGGCAAAAATCTGAGTGACTGGATCAAGCAACGAATATTCGATCCATTGCAAATGAAAAATACCAGGATGCAAAAAAATGCACTGGATATTATTCCAAACCGTGCAACTAAGTATGAAGAAGACGGAAATGGTTTTAAACATGATAATGTGCAGAAGACATCACCCGGGGGGAATTATTTTATTCTCACCTGTGCGGATGATCTTGCGAAATGGTCATTAGTTATAAGTGATCCCAGTTTGGAGTTTAATGCGGCGTTCAAAAAATTATTGGGAAATGTACGGATGATACCCGGCAAAAAGAATCACTACGTTACCGGGCATAGCATCGATACCATCAATGGTCATACGGTCATTATTCATGAAGGGGTTAATGGTGAAAACTATCTTAGTCGTATTCCTTCAAAAGGAATAGCGATCATAACCATGGGTAACCTGGATGGAGAAAGTTTTTCGGAGAAGAATAAATTTCTGCGTAACTATTTAATGAATGTAAAAGAGCCTCCATTCGTTAAACCGGTTTTTGCAACAACGCCAATCGCAATTACTGAAGCAGCATTAAAAAAATACGAAGGCAGGTATCGCTGGCTAAACCAGGTGTCATGGCAGAGTTATAATGAGCTCAGAAAGTTGAGCGACTTATATTTAGAGAATGGCAAATTGAAATTAAGATACACTGGAAATTATGTTATTGAACTTATCCCGGTTGGTAAAGATCTTTTTTATTACGAAGAAGGGTTTGGCATGCAGGTAAAATTTATTCAGCCTGACGGTAATGCTCCTATGAGAATGACAACAGATTTTAATGATGGTTATCCCAGTGCACTTATGGAAAAGGAAAGTAAACAGTGGCTGCCATCAACAGAAGATCTTAAAATGTTTACCGGAAAATATTATAGCAGGCATCTTGATTATTATTGGAATTTTGAATTGAACGAACAAGGAAAAATGGTTTTGAAAAGAGCGACAATGCCAGATGCGATTATTGAGCCCGATGGTGAGAATCAGTTTCATTATATTGCTGAAAAAGGACCGGGTGATGGGTTTGATCAGTGGATACTCTTTAATAAAGATGCTCAGGGAAAAATTGCAGGGTTAACTGTTTGGTCAGCCAGGGTAATGCATCACCGGTTTGATAAAGTGAAATAGTGATAGAGAAATATCAAACTGTATAATCGTTTGTGCAGCATACTTAATAGCTGCTGTACAAATTCTTACTATCTTTTCATAATTACCAAACAACCTGTTTGGTATATTTGATTCATGCGATTGATCATTTTGCTTTTTTTTATTGGATTGGGTGCACATACTTCCATTGAATGGAAATCAAAAGATGGCAGTTGGTATGCGTTGAAGGAATTTCATAAGACGGTAACAGAAAATTCAAAGCCAGTATCAAATGTTATCACAAATGCTACAACAGCTTTTTGTGTACACCTGATGAATCAATCTGTTTATAAACATTCCAATGAAACATGGAAACCAGAATTTAACCTCGTATAAAATAATCAGTATGCAAAAAATGATGACGATTGCTTTGTTATTCATTGCCATGAATGGCTTAGCACAGAAAGGCGAATGGCAATCCTTATTTGATGGAAAGACACTCAACGGTTGGAAACAAATGACCGGCTCTGCTACTTACACAGTTGAAAAAGGAGAGCTTGTAGGCACAACGGTTGTGAATTCGCCCAACTCATTTCTTGTATCCGATCAACGCTTTACAGGTGATTTTGTATTAGAGCTTGAAACAATGATGACGGATACAACCACCAACTCAGGTGTTCAGTTCAAAAGTAATTTTGATTCCAAAGCAATGAATGGTAAAGGTCGTGTTTATGGTTATCAATATGATTTCGA
>JAYUTS010000060.1:0-9583 GCA_043754995.1 Chitinophagaceae bacterium | reverse complement strand
GGCAATCGTAAAATACAACGCAGGAAATATTCAATCGGTGCTGTTTGCATTGGAGCGTTTGGGTGTTGAGGCAAAAGTGACGGATGACAAGGATGAATTGTTTGCTGCTGATAAAGTGATCTTTCCCGGTGTGGGTGCTGCACGTAGCGCCATGGATAGTTTGAAAGAAAAAGGCTTGGATGCAGTGATTAAAGAACTGAAGCAACCGGTGTTGGGGATTTGTGTGGGTATGCAGTTGCTGTTTAATCATTCGGAAGAAAATGATACAGAATGCCTCGGCATTATTCCGGCGAAAGTGAAGTTGTTCAGGAGTGAAGAGATTAGTCCTGATATTCCGATCAAAGTGCCGCAAGTGGGTTGGAATGATATTTACAATTTAAAGACGAATCTGTTCAAAGATGTACCAGAACATAGTTACATCTATTATGTACATAGTTATTATGCAGAAATGAATCCGCATTGCATTGCAACATCCAACTACGGATTGGAATATGCAGGAGCTGTGCAGAAAGATAATTTTTATGGCGTACAGTTCCACACAGAGAAGAGTGCAAAAGTGGGAGATCAGATTTTAAAAAACTTTTTAGACCAATAGTATGCAGATCATACCAGCCATTGATGTCATCGACGGGAAATGTGTTCGATTAACAGAAGGTGACTACGCACAAAAGAAAATTTATAATGAGCATCCATTAGAAGTGGCAAAAGAATTTGAAGGTGCTGGCTTACAACGTTTGCACCTGGTTGATCTTGATGGTGCAAAAGCAGGTGCCGTTAAGAATTGGAAAGTGTTAGAAGCAATTACTTCTAAAACATCGCTCATCATTGATTTTGGTGGAGGCATCAAGCAGGAAGAAGATGTAAAGATCGTTCTCAATTCCGGTGCGGCTTGGGCAACTGTTGGAAGTATTGCTGTGAAAGATGAAATAAAGTTTGTAAGCTGGCTGCAACAGTTTGGTGCAGAGAAATTTTTATTAGGAGCTGATGTGAAGAATGAAAAGATCGCTGTTGGCGGTTGGTTGGAAACAACAGGTATCTGGATCTATGACTTCATTGAAAAATATATCAATCATGGTGTGCAGCAGATATTCTGCACCGATGTAAGCAAAGATGGTCGGCTCGAAGGCCCTTCATCTGAACTCTACAAAAACATCCTTCAAAAATTTCCTCAATTGCATTTTATTGCAAGCGGTGGCGTAAGCTCCATGAAAGACCTGGATGAATTAGCTGAGATCGGTTGCAAAGGAGCAATTGTTGGCAAAGCGATTTACGAAGGCAGGGTTACGCTGAACGAATTAAAGCGGTTTAATAAATAATCGGGTATTGTATTACTCCCCTTTAGGTTTTAAACCCCGAATTACAACTTCGGTGGGGTTGGGGGCTTCAAACGTTTCTTCACCACATCTACTAATTGCAAAGCATCGGGTGTAAGTTTCAGAACAAATATTCCTGTAAAGAAAATTGCAGCAAACAAACAGCTTCGTAAGAAGATGCCTGCCCATCCTGTCATTTCTTTAAAGAGGTAGTGGCTGATAAAATAGGCAGTGGCTCCAAGTAATATACTCAACAATGTTTTACTGGTAAAAGGCTGCAGCTTATATTGCTTCCATAAAAAAACATAACGGATGCTGTTGTATACAAAAAAAGAAATCAGGTTGGCATAAGCACTTCCTTCAATCCCCATCTTTTTAATAAGAATATAATTCAACGGTAAGATCAATGCCAATAAAATTACACCGGTAATAAAATCAAATCGCCATCGTGTTGATGTATAAATAATCTGCCCGTTTACACCTGTGCCTGCATCAATGATCCGGGAAATACCAAGAATAAAGATCACTGTTAGCCCGGTTGCATATTCGCTTTGAATATTAAGTAAACGAAAAGCATCGCTAATGTTTAACCAGGTACCAGCAAAAATGAATAATGCTGCCAGCAACAGGTTAATGGAAGAACGTTTGTAAATACGATCAATCTCCGGCATGTTTTTATCTTTCCATGCCTGCGACAAAGCAGGTAGTGTAATGGAGATAACACTGCGTTGTGGAATCTGGATAAGGTTAGCAATATAAGAGGAGAGTGCAAAGATTCCGGTAGGCACTAACCCCATTAAGCTTGCAATAAAAATACTGTCCATCACCTGTGCCGATACATAGATCAGTTGCCCGGCATAAACATAACTCCCCAACGTAAGAATTTTGTTCTTGAATTTTTTAGTAACCCTGCTTACGTTAAATGTAAAATGAAGTTTATTACTGGTTACAAGTACTGTAATGATAATGGCTGTTAACAGTAAATATAAAAAGGCAAACAACAGCATGAACAGATGAAAATCAATCAGCCCTGCTAAATAAATACCAATGAGTGCTAATGTAAACAGTCGAAGCGCTGTTTCTTTTAAAAACGCAGGTAAGATGCTTTTTTGTAAATTATTGCTCAGTGCTTCCAATACAGCAAATAATAAAATGCCCAGGCCAAAAGGGAATATCCATTTATAATAATCTACAAACAAAGAAGAACGTCCTGAAAATTTCTGAACGATCAACGGTTCAAAAATCCATCCACCAATAGCAACGAGTATGAAACCGCCAATGGCAATGAGCAAGGCCCATGTCATCAAATCATTTTCCTTTGGCTTCAGGTTGTCCTTATAATAAGGAAAGAATTTATAGATCACCGAAATGACTCCGAAGTTGGCAAAGGCAAACATGGTTTGCCCCACATCAAAAAACAAACGGGTTATAGCATATTCAGATGGTGTAAAGGAGCCGTTCTTTGTAAAAAACCAGGTATTAATAAAACCAACGAAGAAGCCAATGTAAATCACAATGCTGGAAATGATGGCTTGCTTCCTGATTTGTCCCATTGGGTTCTTTTGGTTTAATGTTGAATGTTTAAAGTTTCAAGTTATTTGATAATGAGCTGTCACTTGGTTAATTCGGCAACATTAAACATTCAACCTGAAACTTTAAACTATTTAGCCTTCTTATAATTCACATAAAAGTTCTTATCCATCAGTTGGCCAATGTCATCACCCTCTTTAAAATTGGTACGCATCTTCTGCCATTTTTCTGTTGCCAGCATCAAACCATATTTGGGATTGTTATTGCCGGGTAATAAAATGGGCATATTAAAACCTGCAATGCAATTGGCCCAGCGGTAATACAAAACCTGTGTACCCACTTCGGTAGCCAAATAATATTCCAGTGTTGGGATCTGTGTGGTACGCAGGTATTGATCAAATACTTTCGACAGATTGTAGCCCGTTCTTTTTGAAATAAAATCTTCTATCTCTGCAGTGGTAACTGTTTTGTGCCAGTATTTCCGGTTCATATCACGCAGCATGGTACGGAACGAGCTTTTATCGCCAATGATTTGCCTGATATTGTGGATCATATTATTGGCCTTGTAATAGATATCGTAAGGGCTACCTCCCTTGTTTACATTGTATTTGCCAATAGGAGGAATGTCATTCTCGATTCGTTTACGTATGCCCTGCGCATATTCATTGCCGGCAGCGGTTCCATAATAAAAATCTGTGAAAAGAACTTCTGAATAACTGGTAAAGCCTTCATGTACCCACATGTCGGCAATATCTTTTGTTGTGATATTATTCCCAAACCATTCATGACCACTTTCATGTACAATAATAAAATCAAATTTATTTCCCCAACCACTGGCACTGATATCTACACCATTATATCCGTTCGTAAATCCATTTCCATAAGCAACAGCACTTTGGTGTTCCATACCAGGGTAACTTGTTTCAACCAACTTGTATCCATCTGCATAAAAAGGATAGGGACCAAACCAGTATTCAAATGCACGAAGCATGGGCTTTACCTGCTCAAATTGCTTTTTGGCTTTATCCAGGTTATACTCTAATACATAATAATTCAAATCAAGTTGTCCGTTTTCTCCCATCAAAGTATCGCTGAAATGAGCATACTTGCCAATGTTCATGGTAATATTATAGGAATTGATGGGTTGGCTCACAAACCATGTCCATGTTTTATTTCCTTTTCCATCGGCCAGTACATTTCTTAACCGGCCATTTGAAACATTCATCAATGTATCAGGAGTTGTAATGCTGATCAATGCACTGTCCGGTTCATCGCTCTGATGATCTTTACAAGGCCACCATGCACTGGCGCCTAATCCCTGCACCGCAGTACCAATCCAGGGATTTCCCGGTTGATCTCTTTTCCATACCACGCCACCATCCCATGGTGCTTTTAATGCCGGCTTCGGTACACCATGATAATACAACTGAAGTTCCTGAATACTTGCATTGCTGTTTTTTGTTTTTGGAAGTCGCTTAAAAGGCAGAAGAACAAACCATACATTACCATCTTGCTGAACACGTACAGATACACCATTCATGAATGCACTGTCAATGGTCATGGGTTCCTGCAGATCAATCTGCATCCGCCGATTGGCTTTCTTTACCAGTCTGAAATAAATAGTATTGCTTCCGCTAACAGTGAATTTTTCAATGTTTGGAGTAACATGCAGATCATACATCACTACATCCCACCATGCACGTTCAGGTGTAATACGTCCACGCAATGAATCCTGCCGGGTAAAAACTGTTTCATTTGTGTGACGTTGCGAAAAGCCGGTTTGAAGTTGAAAGCAAAGTGTAAGTAAGAGAATGGTTAATAAGGGTAGATTCTTTTTTTTCACTGAGTTGATATTTGGCTATAAATTTAGCGGTAATTCTTTATGCATAAAGCTAAAAATATATCAGAAGGAGGAATGGTTTGCTTAATTGGTATATCCCGTATAAGGAAAGTTCGTCCTCATTATTCATTATTCATTATTCATTTTTCATTTGTTCTTTTGTTTTCCTGTGGTAAAGCAAGGAAAAACGAGAAGAATATTTTCCGTTATAACGAAACCAGCGGCATCAGTTCTTTGGATCCGGCTTTTGCAAAAAGCCAATCTGTGATCTGGGCCACACATCAGTTGTTTAATACGCTGGTTGAAACTGATGATCAACTGTACATTGTTCCATCTCTTGCAAAAAGCTGGGAGGTAAGTGCCGACAGGTTAAGTATCGTCTTTCATTTACGTACTGATGTGTTCTTTCATGATCATATTGCCTTTGCAAATGGAAAAGGAAGAAAACTGGTTGCAGCCGATGTGCAGTATAGTTTTCAACGGTTGATGGATAAGAATACGGCCAGCCCCGGTGCATGGATCTTTAATAACAGGGTTGATGCTGCGAAAGGTTTTGTGGCAATAGATGACAGCACTTTCCGTATCAACTTATTAAAACCATTTGTACAAATTCTCGGTGTACTCAGCAATGTGTATTGTTCTGTTGTTCCAAAAGAAGTGGTGGAAAAATATGGAACCGATTTCAGACGAAACCCCTGTGGCAGCGGCCCTTTTCAATTTAAAGCATGGGAAGAAGGACAGGCATTGATCCTTGTTCGCAATCCCAACTATTTTGAAAAAGACAGTACCGGTAATCAGCTTCCTTATCTCGACGGAGTAAAAGTGACTTTTCTTGATAGTAAAGCAACCGAGTTTTTAGAATTCAGACAGGGACGTTTGCATTTTATCAATGACATCGATCCATCCTTTAAAGATGAAGTGCTGAGTAAGAAAGGGGAGTTGAGAGATAGCTGGAAAAACAAAGTAGCACTCAACAAACATCCTTATCTCAATATTGAATACATTGGTATTCTGGTTGATTCAACCAAAGACATTGTAAAGAATTCCCCGCTTCGTTTAAAAGCCATTCGCCAGGCTATTAATTATGGCTTCGACCGGAAAAAGATGATGCTCTATTTACGCAATTCCATTGGTACTGCGGCTGAAAGTGGTTTTGTGCCGATGGGTTTACCCAGTTTTGATACAGTTGCAGTAAAAGGCTATCATTACGATCCTGCAAAAGCAGCAGCGTTATTGCAAGAAGCCGGATTTAAATCAATGAATGATGTGCCCCAGATCAAATTGCTGACCATTCCCATTTACGCTGATCTTGGAAGTTATATTGCCCGGCAACTGGAAGATATTGGTTTGAATGTAAAAGTAGAAGTGGTTCAAAAAAGTTTATTATTAACTCAAACTTCCAAAAGTGAAGCTTTATTTTTTCGTGGCAGTTGGATTGCAGATTATCCCGATGCGGAAAATTATCTGAGTGTGTTTTATGGAAAAAATCCGGCGCCACCTAATTATACCCGTTATCAGAATCCGGTGTTTGATGCGTTGTATGAACAGTCAAACAGGGAACCGAATGATTCATTAAGGTATCAATTGTATCAGCAAATGGATCAGATCCTGATGAACAACCCACCTGTTGTTCCGCTTTGGTACGATATGGTGATTCACCTGGTGCAGCCATCTGTCAAAGGTTTTCGGCCAAATGCACTCAACTGGTTGGAGTTGAGAAGGGTAAAGTTGAAATAAGAGTAGCCTGTTACCGGTTTCAGGTTACAAGTATGAAACAGTTCATTGAACGGGTAACTTGTATCTGGTAGCCTGATGTTTAATTCTCACTCTTTTTGGTTTTTTGATACAAATAGGGGATAATACCTTTCCAATTCCTTTCTCGCAAATATTTATAAATCAAAAAATCTATTACCAAATAACTGCAAAAACCAATTAGTGGAAGCACATCGTTTATACTCATAATTATTGATTAATTGTTGGCCGTAAGCTACTATTGATTTTTCCTCATTTTACTTTTAAACACTTTTTCAAACTTATCCAGCTTGGGTTTTATTACATAATAACAATAAGGGTTTGAATTCTTATTCATGTTGTAATAATTCTGATGATAGTTTTCTGCCTCGCTGTAATTATGATAAGCTTCAATGGTGGTTACAATTGGGTTTGCAAAGGCACCGCTGTTATCTAACTCAGCTTTGTATTTTTCTGCTTTTTCTTTTTGCTCTGCATTGTGATAAAAAATGGCACTGCGGTACTGCGGACCGGAGTCATTTCCCTGGCGGTTTAATGTAGTAGGATCATGTGTTTGCCAGAAAATTTCCAGCAGTTCATCAAAGCTTATTTTTTTCGGATCAAAAATGAGCTGTGCCACTTCTGCATGACCGGTGGTTTTAGTTCCAATCTGTTCATAAGTGGGGTTAATAACATGGCCGCCACAATAACCGCTGCTTACTTTCAGCACACCTTCCACTTGTTGAAAAATGGCTTCTACGCACCAGAAACACCCCGCACCAAAAGTGGCCGTATCAGTTTCTGAACCGTTGATTGAGCCGTTAGTAAATGCAGCCATTGATGGTTGATCGTTCATAATTTTATTTTTGCTTTCACCGGTTGCGCAGGAAAAAAAATGCAGGGAACCAAATGCAATAGAAATACTTAAAAATAGCTTACTCCACATATTCGTTGGTTTGATTTTAGCAATATGCAATTTACGTGTAAAATTGTGCCAGAAGATTGCTTTGTTATGTATTTGGGCCGACAAATGAAAGATTTTAGAAATGCTTTAACGTTTGTAAAGCACATACATTCGCAAATAACGGTAGGTTAAAAAAATCAGCAGTAATAACCGGGGTCAATAAAAATTGAATACTTTAACCAAAAACAGATGAATACTGGGAATGGCTTGCACATCTTTTTGCTTCTTGTAATGGGTATCAGCTGGACAATTGTGTATTTGCTGGTTATTTACAGATCGTTTAAAGATAAAAGCTATGGGATTCCGATCCTTGCATTGCTATTGAACATGTCATGGGAATTTATTTATTCTTTTGTTTTGGAAACAAACAGCTCAACTGTGCAATTGTATATCAACCGCACCTGGTATTTTCTTGATGCAATGATTTTTGCTGCCTATATTTTATATGGTAAAAAAGAATGGTCATTAGGTCGTTACCATCAGTGGTTTTATCCGCATCTTATTTTCTGTACAGTTGCAGCGGCATCTCTCCTTTATTATTTGCATCTTGATCTTGAATATTATTCAATGACTTTTTCGGCTTTTCTTATTAATCTGTTTATGTCGGGGCTGTTTATTCAGATGGTCATTAAACGAAATTCATTGCAGGCGCAATCCTTTGGCATCGCTTTGTTCAAACTCACAGGTACAATTTCTGCTACCATTATTCTGGTTGGTAATTTTTCGGTATTTCTCCGTTTAACAGGTATCATCACTTTTATCCTGGATATGATTTATCTGATCCTTGTTTTGAATATGTACAAACAAGAAGGGTTACACCTGCTTACACGCAAAAGAATCAACAGCACTTATTAACTGCAGATGTAGTAATACTTTAGCTCATTTTTTGCTACCATGAATCGGATTACCTTTGCCCGCAATAAAAGAAGATACAGCAGAAATGAAATTTTTTCCGGATTCAGCATTAGTGCAATTAGAGCTTGATAAAGTGAAAACTTTACTGGAAGGATATTGTAATACCGAATATGCTAAAGAAAAAGCAGAGAATCTTCGCATCCATACTAAAAAAGAATACATCCAGCAGGAACTGCAACAGAGTTATGAAATGAAATTGCTGCAGGAGCAGGGTCAATATTTCCCCGCAGACTATGTATTGAATCTTTCCCGTGAATTAAAACTCTTGTCGATCCCCGGCGCAGTCCTGGCCGAAGATCAGTTCCTGCAAATCCGTAAACTGGCTGAAAATACACAAAGCATCTTTCGCTGGTTTGATGCAGATAGAAGAGCAGCTTACCCTGCATTAACGAATGTAATTGAAGGCACTTATTTTGAAAAAGTAATTCTTGAGCTCATTGATGATGTGCTGGATGATAGTGGTATTGTAAAAGATAATGCAAGTGAGGAGCTGAGTAATATCAGGATGAGTTTATACCGAAAACGAAATGAATTACGTCGTGAGTTTGAAAAAGTGTTAAAAAAATTGCAGAAACAGGGTTATGTGGCCGATATAGAAGAATCATTTTTAAGCGGCAGAAGGGTAGTGGCTTTGTTTGCAGAACAGAAACGGCAGGTAAAAGGAATCCTCCATGGCGAAAGTGAAACAAGACGAACCGTGTTCATTGAACCGGAAGAAACAATTGAATTGAACAATGATATTTTCAGTTTGGAAAATGAAGAGCGGCGGGAAGTGTATCGCATACTGCGTGAATTAACGCAGCAACTTTCGGTGTATGCTTCTTTGCTAACAACCTATCATTCAATTTTAGGTGAATATGATTTTATCCGTGCAAAAGCAAAGCTGGGTATAAGCATGCAGGCAAACATACCCCTGCTGTCAGATAAGGCCGTCATTTACCTCAAAGATGCTTTTCATCCATTGCTGATGCTGTACAATAAAAAAAATCAAAAGCCAACAATTCCAACAAACATCAGGCTCGATGAGAAGAATCGTATTCTTGTTATTTCCGGCCCCAATGCAGGAGGGAAAACAGTAACCATGAAAACGGTGGGGTTGATGCAGTTGATGGTGCAGTGTGGTTTGCTGGTGCCGGTGCATCCCGACAGTGAAATTGGTTTGTTTAAACAGATCATGATTCATATTGGCGATACACAGAGTATTGAATATGATCTCAGCACTTACAGCAGTCATTTGCTGCACATGAAACATTTTATGGAAACTGCAAATGGACGTACTTTATTTTTTAT
>JAYUTS010000059.1:0-9623 GCA_043754995.1 Chitinophagaceae bacterium | reverse complement strand
AGGGCGGTGGTTAATATCAACAAAGGAGAATGGGCTGCAGAAGCAAGATATGAAATTGCTAAATGCCAGTTTGATTTAAACAGTCTTACAAATGCAGAGAAAGCAGCTTTTGAAGTGATCAGCAAAAGCGGGTCTTATGATTTTTGGGTAACCAAATCTTATATTTTGCTGGGCGATATTTATTTTAAACTGAAAGATTATTTCAATGCCAAGGCAACATTTCAGAGTATTGGTGAAAATGCAACCAATCCGCAGTTGAAGCAGGAAGCACAGGATAAATTGAAAATGGTAATTGAAGAAGAAAAACGAAACTCAAAGGTTGATGGATAATACCAGCCGATAGTTTTTAGTTGTTAGTTAATAGTGCAACTTAGTATTACAGAATAACGAATATGATGAATAAATTTATTATAGCAGTTTTTGGATTTTGTCTTTTGGGATTTTATTCCAATGCGCAGGATACAACAAGAAAACAATCAGTTGAAATTAAATCAGCTTTTAAACCCGTATTGAAAAATGCGGTAAAGATTAATTTCAATGCTACTCCTCCGGCTCCGCAAACAGGTGTTCCTAACTTAACTTATAATATTCCTATTCAGAATTTATTTTTCAATCTACAGCCTGTTGCATTAAAACCATTGGCTTTGCAAATTGATTCAGCCGGTCAGGCACATAACAGCAATTATGTAAAAGCAGGTTATGGAAATTTTAATACGCCGTTGATTGATGCAGGGTTTTCAATTGGCGATGGTAAGAAAACCAACTTCAACATCTTTGCCAGTCATATTTCACAAAAGGGACCACTTCGTGTACAAAAGTTCAGCAATACAAATCTTGCTGCTCATATCAATACTGTTGTGAACAGGGTAGAGGTTTATGGAAAACTTGGATATCAGCAACAATCTTTTTTTCTGTACGGCCCCGATCCTTCGCTCAGCAGTGCAAAAGATGACTCATTAAAGAAACCCTATCAAACCATTAATATCCGTGCAGGTGTTCGCAATGCCATGGTTACCCGTTTTGGCATCAGTTATAATCCTGATCTTAATATCAATATCTTCAGCGATTCAAGATCAACTGAAACAAACGCTATTCTTGATGTTCCTGTTGAAGTACGGTTTGGCACCAGCTTTGGTTTGTTGATTCGTGGTAATGCAGATCTTACGACCTATACACCTGCAGACAAAGGATCATACAGTAATAATATTTTTTTCTTTAATGCAGCCGCCATGCTCAAAACATCAAAGCTTGCCATCCGGGCTGGTATCCGCCCCACATGGGATAACAGTAAGTTGAATGTATTACCTGATGTATTGGTTGATTTTCATTTGCAGGAAAAGAAAATTATTGTTACTGCAGGTTGGGTAGCTCATGTGCGCAAAAATACCTATCAATTCCTTGCTTCACAAAATCCGTGGATCAATCAACCGGTTTCACAATTCAATACAAGAATTACAGAAGGGTATGGCGGTTTTAAAGGAACAGTAGCCAACTCATTGAATTACCGTGTAGCTGCGGGTTATATTGAATACCTGAACCTGCCCTTATTTTCCAATCATATAAAACCGGGATTGTTTACTGTTTTGCAGGAAGGAAAGTTACAGGGTTTTCACGGGCAGGCAGAAATCGGTTTTGTGTTGCAGGATAAATTTAACGCCAGTGCTAAATTTGACATGTATAATTTCTTTGGACAGCAAAGTTATGCAAGAGCCTATCATATAATTCCTTTGCAGTTAACTGCTGCATTAAGATGGCAACCTGCCAAAAAGATCATGATAAAAAGCGATTTGTTTGCATGGCAGGGCCCCGTTTATTTAAAAGATAATATGGGAAATACCGGCAGGCTTCCGTCTGTGTTTGATCTCAATGCAGGTATAGAATTCAGAGTGCATCAATTTATAAGTGTTTGGGGGCAGTTTAATAATGTGTTTAATAATGCTTATGAACGCTGGCACAATTACCCTGTAGTAGGTTTTAATTTTCTTGCAGGAATAAAACTTACTTTTGACCAAAAGCAGCAATAAGCATGGTTGATTTGATAGTTCAGTATCTTTCTTTCAATAAACAGGTTTCATTAAAAGGCATCGGTACTTTTACCGTTGAACAATTACCTGCCCGTCTCGATTTTCCTAACAGGCTTTTACATGCACCGCAAGCCGTTCTGCATTTTTCATCAACAGCTAAACAGGATGAAGCATTTGAACAATGGATCTGTCATGAACTCCATCTCAATTCAGAAGAGGCTTTAATGAAGCTGCAAATCTTTCTATCTAACTTTCAACGTACATTAAACAGCAATCAAAAAGTAGAATGGGCCGGTATTGGCAAATTTGTAAAAGACGAAAACAAGTTGATGCATTTTACTTCATCTTTTCAATCTGTTACAGGTGAACCGGTAAAAGCCGAAAAGATCATTCGTAAAAACAAGGAGCATTTTGTACGTGTGGGTGAAGAGGAAAAAACCAGTACAGAAATGGAAGAATTACTGTTTGGTGTTCAGCGGAAAAAACTCAATTTGTTTTGGATGTTTGCAATGGCATTGTTCTTGATTAGTTTTGTACTTGTTTGGATGTTTGCAGCCGGTCATTCCCGCCAATGGGGCAGCCAGGGAAATGGCAACAAACAGAAAACAAAAGAAGTGCCCGTATTATATAAAATTCAATAGCTATTACCCAAAACCGATCTTCGTTGCTTATGAACCACGTTGTTCACTATACGGGCTGTCCTGTTTGTAAAAACCAATCCCTTCAACAAGTACTGGAAGTAAAAGATTTTACAGTTAGCAAGGAGTTGTTTCCCATTGTTGAATGCAAAGATTGCGGATTGCGTTTTACACAAAATATTCCCTGCGAAACAGCCATTCAGCGATATTATCAATCTACCAATTACATTTCACACAGTAATTCCAAAAAAGGAATTATTAACCGTTTGTATCATATAGCCAGAACGTTTACGATGATGAGTAAAGAAGCTTTGGTGAAGAATGCAACAGGACGGGCAGTAGGGATGTTATTAGATGTTGGCAGTGGTACAGGTTCTTTTGTTCATACCATGGCTGTTGCCGGTTGGAATGTTGTTGGAGTAGAGCCGGATGCTGCTGCAAGAGCATTTGCTTTAAAAAAATACAACAGTGATATTTATCCGGCTGAAGAATTATTCATGCTTCCTGATGCAACGTATGATGCTATAACCTTGTGGCATGTGTTGGAACATGTACATCGCTTAGATGAATACATTGCCCAATTAAAGAAAGTACTGGCACCGGGTGGTAAAATTATTATTGCAGTTCCCAACTATACAAGTAAAGATGCCGCTGTGTATCAGGCAAATTGGGCGGCTTATGATGTTCCAAGACATTTATATCATTTTTCACCGCAATCAATGCGTAAGCTCATGGAGCAACATGGATTACAGGTTATTTCAACCAAACCCATGTGGCTGGATAGTTTTTATGTTTCCATGCTGAGTGAAAAAAATATAAAAGGAAGTTTGTTGAAAGCAATCTGGAATGGGGCTAAGTCGAACATAAATGCATTGTTTCATAAAGAAGAATGCAGCTCGCTGGTGTATGTGATAGCGAAAGGGGATTGAAAGCAAGATTTAATGCTATTTCATAACATCAACACGTAAAATCGTTTTATCGTTATTAATGCGTTCAATGTAATATAATCGAACATAAGCGCCTTCATTGATTCTTCCATCGTTCTCCCAAATTCCATCATAACCTAAACCACCTCTTCCATCTTTAAATTAAATGTTATTGACAGTGTGCGTTTCCATCACTTTTGTTTTGCCCGGTTTAAAGTTTCTCACATAACCTTCAATAATTTTATATTGTTTATTTCTGTATAGTTTTTTTAGCTTGAAATAGCCATAAATATTTCTAAAACCCAAATAACCCGTCATTACAAAAAGGAAGATGCTCACAACTAAGGGAAAATACTTTTTGAAGATATCTCTACTTTTATCAAAATAATAAATTAGAAAAAAAATAATGCCTATACCAAATGGGGCAAGCCAGCCAAAATTTATAGGTTGGCTGGTAATTTCAAAAATGATTTCCCAATTATTTTTCATTTTATTTAAGATTCATCAATTATCCATTTCATCTCATAAATCTTAAAAAATCACGGTTCATTCTTCTTCCTCAAAACCCTTGGGTACCTGCAGCAAAATCTTATCAATCCTGTGCCCATCCATATCAACAATTTCAAACGTAAACCCTTTCCAGTCAAATTTTTCGCCTGTATGTGGAATACGTTCCAGCTCATGTAAAATAAATCCGGCCAGTGTATCAAACTCCCGTTCACCTTCATTCATCCATTCCGTTTTTTCAAAGCGGGACAGGAAATCATAGAAGGGAATCTGTGCATCTATAAGGTAGCTGCCATCATCCCGTTTCACAATTTGATAATCATCCGTATGAGGTTCTGGAATATCGCCAACAATTGCTTCGAGAATGTCATTGAGAGTAATCATTCCTTCCACACTTCCATACTCATCCACAATAAAACAACTGTGCACTTTTCCTTTTTTAAATTGTTCAAGCACCTGGTAAGCAGAGTTGTTTTCCGGAACAAAAAGAGCAGGTTTCATTAAATCCTTGAACATTGTAAAGTCGTTGGCAACATACATTTCTTTTATTGACACAATTCCTTTGATACTGTCAAGGTTGCCAGCACAAATGGGGTAGATGGAATGAGGTTCGCCAATGATCTTTTCTTTAATTGAGTTTTCATTGTCATTTAAATCAAACCAGATGATATCATTGCGGTGTGTCATGAGTGATGTTATATTCCGATCACCCAAATGAAAAACCCGTTCAATAATTTCCTGTTCAGCTTCATCAATGGTTCCCTGCACGGTTCCTTCGCTGATGATGGCTTTGATCTCTTCTTCAGTAACATGATTATCATGCACAATTTTTACATTAAACAATCTGAAAATAAGATTGGTAATACTATTCAGCAACCAAACAATAGGATGAATTGACTTCGCAAACCATTTCATGGGTTTAGCTACCGTCATTGCTATTTTTTCAGATCGCAATAATCCTAATCGTTTAGGTACCAATTCACCCAATATGATAGATAAAAAAGTAACAATTACAACAACAACAGCAGTAGCAATACTTTCTGCATATAAATTCAGCAATGGAAATTGCAGGAAAAAAGGAGTAAGGTCCTTGCCAAACCGTTCGCCTGAATACACACCCGTTAAAATGGCAATAAGCGTAATGCCGATCTGTGCTGCTGATAAAAAGATCTCTGGATTTTCTGAAAGCTGGAGGGCAGTTTTAGCGCTTACACTTCCTTTAGCTGCAAAAGTTTCTAACCTTGTTTTACGGGCCGATACCAACGAAATTTCAGCAATCACAAATAAGCTGTTGAGGAAAATCAGAAAGAATAATATAATTATATCCATTTTATTAAAAGGGCAAATCTACGAAGCTTTGCTCAAGTGCCTGTTTTGCTGTAAAATACTAAACAATCAGCCAACTTGTAAACCACCAAATTGTTTGTTGAAAATTTTAGACGTTCTATGACCAATGAATAATCCCAACAGTGCTCCACCAACAACATCAAATGGAAAATGTGCACCCACATACACCTGTGCATAACAGATGATGGCAGCCCACAGCATAACGAGCCAGATCCAAGGCTTTGAAAAATATTTCATGGTTTGAAACAGGAACATGGCCATGCCAAAATGATTGGCAGCGTGTGATGAAACAAAACCGTAACTGTAACTGCAGGGAATGAGCATCCGAACCGATTGGGATGTAATACCGTCCACACAAGGTCTTGGTCGTTGTACAAGTTGTTTAATGACCTGTACACTCAACAAATCTGTTAATGCAAAAGTGGCAATGAAAAACAATATCCACCACCAGCATCTTGTACGGAAGTTCATGAATACAAATACCAGTAAGAATAAGTAAAGTGGTGCCCAAACATACTGATTGCGGATAAAAGGCATCACCGCATCAAACAAATCATTACTCCATTGATTGTTGATGTAATAGAAGAGGGAACGGTCCATTTGCATAAAGGATTTCAACATGTTGTGTCAAATATAACTAACCGTTTATGGAAATAAAACCAGAACCAGCGAAAAGTTTCTAAATTACAGTCCGCTTAAGGAAAAATGGGTAAACACTTTCAACTGCCACCAACCTCCCGTTGGGTTTTAAAATTGTTCTATTTCTTCATGATGGTATTCAGCATCATGCGGCTGCTTACATTTTTTATTTTTCATCCGGCCAACGTTTCTTTTGCCGATGCAATGCCCTCTTTTTTGATGGGAATCAGGTTTGATGTTCGCTGGGTTTGTATTTTACTTGCTCCATTATTGATTATTGGAAGTTTCCTTAGGTTTTCACCTTTCAGATCAATCAAACTGCGTCGTTTCTGGATTCTTTACCTGGTGATAGTGAGCAGCTTTTTATTATTTTTCTTTGGTGCCGACTTTGGGCATTTTGATTATGTAGATACAAGACTTAATGCCAGTGCCCTGAATTTTATGGAGGACTTCGCTATTTCCATGAACATGATCTGGCAATCGTATCCATTGTTTTGGATACTTGCAGCACTGTCATTTCTCGTATGGTTATTATACCGGTTCTTTCATCGCACTCATAAGAAAGTAGATTATTCACTTGATTCGCCCTTTAAACCCTTACGTACATTCTGGTTAATGTTATTGCTCATTATTGGAATAACCGGCAGTAATATGGCCAAGCCTTTATTGTTATGGAAAGATGCATTTGGCCTGGGAAATAATTTTAAAGCCTATCTCGCATTAAACCCATTGGAGAATTTCTTTACAACTCTACGGTTTCGTAAACCTTTTGCCGATGACGGAAGTGCAAAGGGACAGTTTGAAACAATGAAAGATTTACTTCAATTACCCGAGCAATCCAAACTCCTCAATTTTCAGCGACATGAAAGTTTCAGCGAACCGGCAAAAAAAATGAATGTGGTGCTTGTGTTGTGCGAATCGTTCAGCATGTACAAAACAAGCCTGAGTGGTAACCCGTTAAACAGCACTGCTTATTTTCAACAACTGGCAAATGAGGGGTTATTTTTTGACCATTGTTTTTCTCCGCATTTTGGTACGGCAAGAGGAGTATTTGCGCTGCTTACAGGAATACCCGATGTGCAATTGAGCAAATTCTCTACCCGTAATCCCGAAGCATTAAATCAGCACAGCATTATCAATTCATTTACTGCTTATCAGAAGCTTTATTTTATTGGAGGTAACAGTGAGTTTAATAATTTCAAAGGGTTACTTGTGAATAATGTTGCAGGACTAAAACTATTTGAAGAAGGCATGTACAAGAGCCCCCGTTTTAATGTATGGGGCATCAGTGATATGAATTTGTTTAAAGAAGCCAATCGTGTATTAACAGAACAACAGGAGCCGTTTTTCAGTATTATTCAAACAGCCGATAATCACCGTCCGTTTGTGATTCCTGAAGAAGATATGGCTGCTATTGACCACACACTTATCAATGAGGAGCTGTTAAAGAAATATGGATTTGATTCGCAGAAAGAATATGAAGCATTCCTGTATTTCGATCATTGCCTGAAACAATTCATGGAACATGCAAAAAAGCAAAGCTGGTATAAGAATACGTTATTTGTATTTGTTGGTGATCATGGCGTAAAAGGAAATGCCGGTGCATTGTATCCTGATGCATGGACCAATGAACGCTTATCTGATGAACATGTGCCCCTGCTGTTTTATGCGCCCAAAGCCATTAAACCGGAAAAAAGAACAGAAACGGTAAGCCAGGTTGATGTGTTGCCAACTATTGCCGGGTTGTTGAATCAACCATTCACCAATACAACCATTGGCAGAGATCTTTTACGAAAAGGAGAGGGGAAGGATTTTGCATTTATCATTCATCACGATGAAGCAAAGATCGGGTTGGTGAATAATGATTATTACTATATCCTTAATATGAATCTGCAAAAAGATACATTGGTGCCTGTACGTTTTAATGCGCCGTTACTTACCGCTGCCAACTACACAAAAACAAAACAGCAGATGGCCGTACAAACCATCGCCTTGTATGAATCAAGCCGATGGATGTTGCTGAATAATCAAAAAGAGAAAGTTAAAAACTGATCACCTCGTCTTCTTTGCCAACAGGATCAATCTCGGTGAGTTATTTACATGGTATGGTTCAAACTGATAACTGCCAAACACTTCCTGTATCTGCAACCCATTAAAGGCCAGCATATCATTGAAATCGCCTAAAGAAAACTTAGCTACTTTTTCAGTAAACTCTATAGGTTCTTCCAGGTTTGCTTCATCTTCCACAACTATTTTTTTGTAAAAATGTGTTTCATCGAGCCAGCGGGTGATATAAAATGTTACATCGCCAATATTAATTTCACTTTTATACTGTAGGTGGTTTTCTACATAATGTGTATTGAGATAATCAATTAAAAAAATACCATCGGTTTGTAATGCTTGTGCAATGGTACGGATAGCATTATCATGTTCTCTTCTTGTGCGGAAAAATCCAAAGCTGGTAAACAGGTTAAAAGCATATTGATAATAGTTCATCCGAAAAGGGAGTCGCATATCATGAACAAAAAATTCAAGATTTTCTTTTTCAAATTCTTTTGCTTCAGCAATACTGTCTTCACTGATGTCTGTTCCGGTTACTATATACCCCTTTGCTGCAAGATGAATGCTGTGCCGGCCCCGGCCACAGGCAACATCCAGCATCATAGCATGTGGAGGCGGGTTGAGTTTGAGCAACAGTGCATCAAGAAAATTGGCCGCTTCCTGTTCATCCCGTTGAAAATATAATTGATGATAGTAGGGCGAATTAAACCAATCCCTGTACCATGCTTTTTTATTTGATTCCAATGCTTCCATCTTACAAAAATAATCGGCCTTGTTATTGACTGTTTTTAAACTTGTCCACCTTTATGGAATTTCAACTACCAGCCAGTTCCGGTTTCGCCTGCTCCACACAATAGAGTAATCTTTAAAATGCAAAAGCTTATATGCTTTTGCAGTTGGAGAATTCACCAGTCGCATCCAGCCATATTGATATATTTCGAATTTAAAAACAAAGGGTTCTCCCGGCTTGAGTTCAACCGGTTCATATTTTTTTCCATCATCTGAAAGATAAACGGTGATTGGCTGATCAGCAGCAATTGATAAATAGATCCAACTCATATCAGTGGTTGGATTATTTACAGGCGGTACTGTTGGCGGGTTTTGCTGGTTTTGTGGTTTGGCTGTTCCCTGTCCGCTTTGCGGCGGTCTTGTATCGCCCGGGTTGGTTGGATTTGCCGGATTGGTTTGACCACCTGGGTTATTGCTGATACCCTTTGCATAATTCCATCCCTGTGCAATGGCGTTCAACCGTTCATTTTTGGGTGGATGGCTGCTGCTTCCGTTGTCGCTTGCTATTTTACTCATCGCTGCTTTTGCTTCCGCTACGGTTGCTCCAAATTTTGCCATGATAAAACCTGAAACAAAATCAGCTTCCAATTCTTTTGGAGGTGTGCTGGTAGCTCCATTCACTACATGATTTTTATAATGATGACCTAATTCATGTGCCAGCACACTTACCGAAGCCCATTTAGTTGCGGTTA
>JAYUTS010000058.1:0-9642 GCA_043754995.1 Chitinophagaceae bacterium | reverse complement strand
CTTTTTGAGGGATGTAGAGCGGGCCGAAATTGTCAATCGTCCATTTGCAATAAGTTGTATCGTAGGGAAAGATATCATAGACGGCTTCAGGATTTTGTTTGAGCTGATCCATATAGCTGTTGTAGGTTGATAAAGCCGCTGTTAAAGATTCTACATAAGGTAATTTTTTGAATGTTTCAACCTGATCCTGTGTAATGAATATTTCGTAAACATTATTACCGATCAGCCCCACTTCGCCTTCACTTTCCCTGATTCCAAACTCTTCTTCAAGCAAGGTTAAATCCAGTGGCTGTCCGTTTGTTTTTAGTATATAATTCGTTTCAGCATTGCCAGGAATGGGGTTGATTTTTCCGTTGATATAAACAACGCCATCTTTTATTTCAAGTGTATCGCCAGCAATGGCCACACAGCGTTTAATAAAATTTTCCCTTTTATCAACAGGCCTGGTAATAATAATGTCGCCGTACGTATCCCACACATAGTTTCTGTTCCCTTTGTATTTTCTTAACGCATCATAATAAGTTCTTTTAGAACCCCATTGTTCTTCATCATTAATAACGGTATCACCAACCGGCAGGTTAAATACCATTACATCGTTTCTTTTTACCGGTGTTGCAAACCACCTGCGGTATTTGAGGTTAATGATATCGAGGTATGATTTTGTTTTAGTAACAGGCAATGTGTGATGTACTAATGGAAATGCCAATGGTGTATTCGGAACCCTTGAGCCATAGGCTGTTTTACTTACAAACAGAAAATCATTGACCAGTAATGATTTTTCCATGGAAGGAGTTGGAATAACATAAGCTTCGAATAAAAACATACGGATAAGCCCTGCTGCAACAATGGCAAAAATGGCGGCATCAATCCATTCCCTTACAGTAGATTTTTTATGAGCTCTTGAAGTCTCAACTCCTATATATTTATCGGTTTTATTGAAACCGATATAAATGAAATAAAAGAAAGAAGCAACCACGGTTAAAGCATGTTCCCAAAATTTAAATTTGCCAAACACCTTCACAAACTCTATTAAAATAGCAATAGAAATAAACCAGCCAACAATAGGTATGAGTTGCAGAAAAAACCAGTAGCGTCTCATCCCTGCCAGTTCTGTCATGATCCACACATTATAAAAGGGAATGAATGCTTTCCAACCCTCAACGCCTGCTTTTTTGAACATTCCGTATAAACCGAACGCTGGTAAAAGCTGAATGATAAGATTGATTAAGAAAATCCAAATGATTTCGCTTGACGACATGCTGCTTTTTTTTAATGCTCACAAAAGTAAGGGTTTCGGTTTTGTACCCTTAAATGAGCCCGAAAATATTCTGTTTCATTTAACAGGGGTTCAGGTTCTATCCAGTTCATGATTGATAATACTGCTGATTTCATCAGCCTTACTGTAAATCATAAAATGACTACCCTGATGTATCAAATGATCGGCCTGTACTTTCCTGCATGGAAAGATCCGATCCTTTGTTCCATGTATATGTGTGATGTTTGGAGGAATTGTTACATTCTTCCAGTTTACAATTTGAGCAATAGACCATTTCAGATAAAAACTATCTGTATTCTTTCGGAATGAGGCAGTCAATTTTTTTTCTTCTTTCTTATTTGCGCCGAGAAAAAAATCTTCAATAGGATAAAAAACTATAGAAAAATTTGGATTGATCAATTGGTTCAGTTGAAGCCTAACCATTCCTTCCATCCATAAAGGCCGCTCGTATTTTGTTTTGATAGTAGAAATAAGAAACAGCTTTTGTACCGGGAAAAGATTAGCGATTTCAATGCAGATTATTCCCCCAAATGAAACGCCGATCATAACAGGGCTTTCATCTTTTACCTGTTCAAACATCCGTTTTGCGTATGATGAAATTAGTTCCTCCTTATGCGGAATTAACCATTTTAGAAAAATTAACTCTGTACCCGGTAGTTGGAGTTTTGAAAAAACCTGTTCATCGGCACCTAATCCGCTAATACAATAAATTTTTTGGCTCATACTCTTGGTATCACAAAACTGTAAACATCTTCTTCAGAAATTGTTTTACCAGATAAGATCACAAGCCGTTCTATCACATTGCGAAACTCACGGATATTTCCTGTCCAGTTATGTTTTTCCAATGCTTCAACAGCTTTTTTATCAATTGCTTTTTTAACCTGGCCATAGTCATCAGCAACCTGTTGCAAAAAATGTTCGGTGAGTAAAGGAATATCACTCTTCCTTTCGTTGAGTGAAGGAACATGTATAATGATAACACTTAAACGATGATAGAGATCTAAACGGAAATTTTTACTTTCAACTTCTTTGAGTAAATCTTTATTGGTAGCAGCAATTACACGAACATCAACCGTTATATCTTTTTCACCGCCTACCCGGGTGATCTTACTTTCCTGGAGTGCCCTCAATACTTTCGCTTGTGCCGCTACACTCATATCCCCTATTTCATCAAGGAATAAAGTGCCGCCATTTGCCTGTTCAAATTTACCTATACGTTGTTTAATGGCTGATGTAAAAGACCCTTTCTCATGTCCAAACAATTCACTCTCGATCAGTTCACCGGGAATAGCAGCACAATTCACTTCAATGATAGGGCCACTGCTCCGGTTACTTTTTTCATGCATCCATCTTGCCACCAACTCTTTACCCGATCCATTTTCACCTGTAATAAGAACCCTTGCATCTGTTGGAGCTACTTTATCAATGGTGTCTTTAATTTTTTTGAGTGCACTGCTTTCGCCAATCATTTCCTGCACCTTGCTCACCTTACGTTTCAGCACTTTTGTTTCTGTCACCAGGGTTTGCTTATCCAATGCGTTGCGGATGGTAATCAGCAACCGGTTGAGATCAGGCGGTTTGGCAACATAATCAAATGCACCTTTCTTAACCGCTTCTACAGCCGTTTCAATTGTACCATGCCCCGATATCATAATAATCGGCAGATCGGGATTGGTTTCTTTTGCTTTTTCTAAAAACTCAAGACCATCAACCTTCGGCATTTTAATATCACATAAAACAACATCGTAGTTTTTTTCTTTTATCTTCTTCAATCCTTCATCCCCATTCTCTGCATCATCAATCTGGTAGCCTTCATATGAAAGTATTTCACCCAGGGTTTTACGGATTGCTTTTTCATCATCTATAATTAAAATGTTACTCATAATGGTTTAACAAAAACTTTTGTGGAAAATAAGTTGAATTGCTTCAAAGCTAACCAAAAACCATGCAAGTATGAATTGGCTGCACTTTTTCTTTTCATGTGTGAGTGTTGTTTCTCATTCAGATAACAGCGAAGTAACAAGTCTGAAAAAAATACAGGATATTCCTTTACCTGCCGGGTATAAACGCATTTATTTGGCCAACGAAAGTTTTGGTCATTTTCTCGGTATGCAAACTTTGAAACAGGATAAAACGGTTTATCTCTATAATGGAAAGCCCAAGTATAATCAGCAGGCGCAATATGCAGTTTTAAATATCAGTACAGGAAACAAAGACCTGCGGCAATGTGCCGATGCTGTGATGCGGTTAAGGGCAGAGTATTTGAAGTTGATGAATCAACCCATTTCCTTCAGTGATAATGCCGGTAAGAAATATTGCTGGAATCACTACAAACAACGGGGTTGGCAATCCTACCTTGAAATTGTTTTTGGCATGTGCGGTACCATTTCTTTAGAAAAAGAACTCCAAACAAAATCATGGAACGGTTTAAATGCCGGTGATGTACTGATTAAAGGAGGTTCGCCCGGTCATGCAGTGCTGGTGATGGATGTTGCCAGGCATAAGCAAACAGGCAAGGTCATCTTCCTGCTGGCACAAAGCTATATGCCGGCACAGGATATGCATGTGCTTCAGAATTTAAATGAAAAGGACCTAAGTCCATGGTTCAGAGAGCCTTTCAACAATATCATCCTTACACCTGAATGGACATTCTACGAAAATCAACTACGTAGCTGGCGCTAATTTTTATTCGGTAATTACCATTTTAAATTACAGGTTTTATCCGATTGTTTAAGAAACAAATGATGTTTACTTTTGGATTGTACCAAAAAAACCAATCCTATGAAGCTTAGTTCAATTTCTTCGCAGCCCGGCTGGAAAATAGCCGTTAAAATCTCGGCATTGGGTCTTTCACTTGTATTTATTACTTATGGTTTTGTATGGCTTTTATTAAGTACCCTTCGATTATTTGTTGAAGGATTAATGCCATAAGCAGAAGTAAACAGCTTTCAAAGCAGGCCGAATGTACGTTTTGCTGTATGAAAAATTGATTCAATAAAAAAAGCCGGATAGAAATCCAGCTTCGTTTAAAATCCAATATCCTATGAAAAACCGTTGCAAATATGCCTTAAAAACTTATGAAAAACAAATTATAAGGTCATTTATTTGTCCAGAATAATAAAGCCGTTCAAGATGACTGAATGGCTTTCCTTTATAAAACGGTTATTTTACTTCTTCAAATACATCACATCTTTTACCAATTTTACAGTGCGGGGCACATCAGGCAAATAGGCGCCTACTAAGGTGGGGGCATAATGCATGGGAGAATCGGTGCTCGTAATCCGTAATACTGGTGCATCTAAATAGTCAAATGCTTCTTTTTGAATACGATAGGCAATTTCTGATGAAATAGAAGCAAAGGGCCATTGTTCTTCTACAATCACCAGGCGATTTGTTTTCTTTACACTTTCAAGAATGGTCAACCAATCCAAAGGACGGATGGTTCTGAGATCAATAACTTCTGCTTCAATTCCCTCTTTTGCCAACTCTTCAGCGGCAGCCAAAGCAATCTTCATCATTTTATTGTAAGAAACAATGGTAACATCACGGCCGGGGCGCTTGATATCACATTTTCCTATTTCAATGATGTATTCACCTTCAGGCACTTCACCTTTGTCGCCATAACACACTTCACACTCCATAAACACAACCGGGTCATTATCACGGATGGCTGCTTTTAATAACCCTTTTGCATCATAAGGAGTAAAAGGAGAAATGACTTTCAACCCCGGAATATTGGCATAATAACTTTCATATGCAGTTGAGTGTTGCGCCCCTAACTGACCTGCAGAACCATTCGGTCCACGGAATACAATAGGGCAACCTACCTGTCCACCACTCATTGCCAGCATCTTTGAAGCTGTATTCAGTATCTGATCCAATGCCAGTACTGCAAAGTTCCAGGTCATGAATTCAACGATGGGTCTTAATCCGTTTTGTGCGGCTCCTACAGCAATAGCAGTAAAACCCAACTCAGAAATGGGAGTATCGATCACACGTTTTTCACCAAACTCATCCAGCATACCCTGACTTACTTTATAAGCCCCGTTGTATTCTGCAACTTCCTCACCCATCAAAAAAACTTTATCATCTCTCCGCATTTCTTCCTGCATGGCTTCACGCAGTGCTTCACGCATGGCAATTGTTCTCATTGAAATAGCTTTGTTTAAAGAGCGCAAATTTATTGATAGATGCCCAAATGCCCAAAACAGATTACAGATTGGCAAATTCTTCTATCTTGCCAAAAATCTTTGTATTGAAAACAATTCTTGTATTTGGTGCCGGAAAATCAGCTACTGTATTAATTAATTATCTCAAAACAACCTGCTCAGAGAAGAATTGGAAGCTGATTGTAGCCGACAGTAACCTGCCACAGGCTGCCAAAAAAGTGGGCGTGCATTCGCATGCACAGGCGATGGAAGTAAATGTAACGGTAGCAGATGAACGAAGAATGCTGATTGAAGCTGCAGATATTGTTATTTCATTACTCCCTCCTTTTTTACATATTCTTATTGCAAAGGATTGTGTTGCCATTGGCAGAAACCTGCTCACAGCATCTTATGTTGATGAGGCCGTAAAAAATTTAGAAGCAGAAATAAGGAGTAAGGAATTGTTTTTTCTCTGCGAAATGGGACTTGATCCCGGAATTGATCATATGAGCGCCATGCAACTGTTTGATGGTATCAGGGCAAAGGGAGGAATAATTAATTCTTTCAAATCACATTGTGGAGGTTTGATTGCTCCTGAAAGTGATGATAATCCATGGCATTATAAGATCAGTTGGAACCCCAGAAATATCATCATGGCGGGCCAGGCAGGTGCTGCTTATAAAGAAAACAATCAAATCATCCGTAAAGAATATGCACAGGTATTTGAAAAATGCCCGCTTTTGCTGATGAATGAATTACCTGCATTAACCTGGTATCCTAACCGTGATTCATTGAGTTATATTCCGCTTTATCATCTGCAGGAAGCTGAAACATTTATCCGAACCACCTTGCGTTATGCTCCTTTTTGTAAAGGCTGGGATGTAATTGTTGATCTTGGATTAACCAATGAAACTGATGCAGCAGAAATTGCACAACATAAAACTTTCCATGATTGGTTTGCTGCAAAACTTCATAAGATAGAAGGTAGAGATATCAGTTTACACATGTACCTGGAACTATATGTTAGTGAAGCTGCTCATGAACAGATCCTTGAACAGTTTGATTTTCTTGAACTGAATAGTAATGAACCGCTACCAACACATGTAAAATCAAGTGCTGATGTTTTGCAATACAGGGTTGAAACTAAATTGGCTTTGCAGCCAAGTGACAAAGACATGATCGTCATGTTGCATGAAATTGAATACAGTATTGACGGAAACAAATCAACCATTGAAAGCAGCCTGGTTGTAAAAGGAGAAAACAGTTTGCATACAGCAATGGCAAAAACAGTGGGCTTACCATTGGGTATTGCAGCTAAACTGATATTAGAAGAAAAAATTAAATTGAAAGGACTGCATATTCCAACAAGTAAAGAAATTTATGAACCGGTGCTGGAAGAGTTGAAGAAGAATGGTGTTGACTTTAAAGAAATACATAGCTAATTACAACTCTTTTAATAACTGTATTAATTCCTTCACCCCTTCTGTTGCAGGTTTTTCAATGGCTGTTATATTGTAAACGGAAGTTGTATATGGAATTTTTTTATCAACGATGAATTTAGGAATTGCATCATCGGCTACTGTTACCAACCCTGCTGCAGGATATACGACCAATGAAGTTCCAACTACTACAAAAATATCGGCTTGCTGTACAACCGGAACAGCTTCTTCAATCATGGGTACCGCCTCTTCAAACCAAACAATATATGGACGAAGCTGGGCGCCATCTGCAGCAGTATCGCCCAAATGTATATCAGCTTGAATGTCATAAACCAGTGTTTCATCCCGTTCGCTTCTCATCTTAAATATCTCGCCATGTAAATGCATAACATTGGTTGAGCCGGCACGTTCATGCAGATTATCAATATTCTGCGTAATGATTGTAACATCAAAATCTTTTTCAAGTTCAGCTAAACCGATATGTCCTGCATTCGGCTGTGCAGCCAACACATCTTTCCGACGGTAGTTATAAAAATCAAGAACCAATTTTGGGTTTCTTTTCCAGGCCCGGGGTGTTGCCACATCTTCAATATTGTAGCCCTCCCACAATCCATCACCGTCTCGAAAGGTTTTGAGTCCGCTTTCGGCACTGATGCCGGCGCCGGTTAATACTACTAATTTCTTTTTACTCATCATTCAAAAATAAATAAAGAAACCACATGATGAGTATTGCTATAAACATCCTGTCAGCCCCATGCAATTAAATCAATGTTTCAGTGTATTCATCATCTTTGTCTCATCTTTCATGCTTCAACGATAACTTTATAGAAAATCAGAATGCTGTTGACTAAAAAATATTTTAAAAATGTATCCTTTTACCTGCTTGGTGCTTTGTATATCTTGGCTGGCATCAATCATTTCTGGCACCCGGGTTTCTATCTTCCTTTGATACCCGATTATCTGCCATATCATGAAGCAATCAATACGGTAAGTGGAATTGTTGAATTACTCCTGGGAATATTTGTTTTTATTCCAGCAACAAGAACGATTGCCTGTTATGGCATCATAGCATTACTGATCTTTTTCATTCCTTCGCATATCTATTTTATTCAAATAGGAGGCTGTGTAAGTGAAGACTCTTGTGCGCCTGTATGGTTTGGATGGATACGCCTGTTACTTATTCATCCCCTGCTAATCTATTGGGCTTACAGTTGCAGAAAATTATAAAAGCATCCGGATGCAAAGCAATAAAATGATGATGTAACGAAAAAGTAACTTAAGCAAATCTGATATTATGCTGCTTTATGAAATTCAACAATATTCAATTGTTCTGCGGGCCATTTGCCAAATAATTCTTCAACAACTTTAAAACGATATTGAAAGATTTGTTGTAATTGTTTTTTCACCAACAGGTTGTTGGCGATAGCTCCTAAAAAACCAAGCGGATTCCGGTAATGTACAATATCTGTCATTTCCACTCCCCCATCAACAACTTTGAAATGATGTTGATGATGCCAAAGGGCATAAGGCCCGAAACGTTGCTCATCAATAAAATATGCTTTGTCCTGTACATGGGTAATTTCGGTCATCCAGTAAATGGGAATGCCCAGAACAGGTTTTACTTTATACTCGATCAACTGACCGGGATACATTGTTGAACCATGATGTTTTGAAAGAATTCTAAACCCAAGGTTAGAAGGGGTAATAGCCTTCAGGTTCGCAGGGTTTGAAAAGAACTCCCATGCGGCATCAAGACCAACTGGAACTTTTTGTACAGTTTTCAATGAAAAGGTGGCCATGATCAGTTAGATAGATAATTTGCTATGACAATTTCGGGGTACTCATTTACTTCTGATGCCCATTGGTAAAGCAATTCACTTTTTATGGGTTCATAGATATCTCTTTTGAATGGATCGGTAGGCAACTCCTTCATTGGCACCAAAACAAGATAGTGCGGTTCTACATATTCGTAATGCTTATCCATTGTAAGCCCCTTGATCTGAACGAATTTGTATCCTTTGCTCTGAAGACAATCCAACGCTTTTACATTGAACTCAATTGTTGCGGCTTTTGTTTCTGCTATTCCCTTTCTCATGGATAAATGATTGTTTTACTATTAAACAATACACAAACAATTAAGTTGTAATAAAGTCAAAATAAACCCCGTCAGACGAAGATGTCAGACGGGAAATAAAAAACCCGCCTTCAGTTGAAGAACGGGGAAAAAAATTGTGCCCACGAAAGGAATCCCCGCCTGACCGAAGTCATTCGGGCAGGGAACCTTTACATCCTTGCGAATGTAAATAGTTCGTTAACCAACGTTTACCTGCTCCTGTTTTTAGATACTTTTCTCTAACCCTCGCAGATAACCAATCAGGATATTGTTCAGTATAAATAATTTTCCATGGCCGATGTCCTTTTGTAAATCTGTTTTTGCCTGCATTATGTTCAAATAATCTCTTTTCAACATCCTTTGCCATACCAGTATACCAGGTGTTATCACTTACGCTTTCTATTACATAGACAATAATCATGTTGTAAAAATAAAAAACCCGCCTTCAAAGTTGAAGAACGGGAAAAAAAATTGTGCCCACGAAAGGAATCGAACCTTCACATCCTTGCGAATGGCAGATTTTGAGTCTGCTGCGTCTACCAATTCCGCCACATGGGCAAAAACATATTCTTTTTGGGCTGCAATATTACAGAAACTTTCCTGTGGCATGAAAATTTTTTACAAACTGTTTTTTCACTGAACCCTTATCTTGCAAAACTTAAACGA
>JAYUTS010000057.1:0-4158 GCA_043754995.1 Chitinophagaceae bacterium | reverse complement strand
TTCGTACATGTCTATCTGCGGATCGTTCTCTAACCACACACTGTCTTTGTTGGTAGCATGAATCATGCTGATGCGGTCTTTGCCGAGTATTTTTATTTCGCTGATGAGGTCTCTGCCTTCTTTTAGCGGATTAGAAAAATTGAAATAAATTTTAATAGCAGGTGAACCGATCTGTTTCAGCAATTCTACTTCTTCTTTTGCAGTAAGTGATGTTTCGATGCCGATGACCACTCCTGCTTTCTCTGCCAGTTTTCCTGCAACTCTTAACCGTGCAATGACCGAATCACGAACAGCAGGATTCTTTTTCATATCGCACTGTACACCCAATGGCAGGAATGCATGTTTCACATTCATGAGCTGCATGGTCTTGATGCAATCTTCAATGCTGCGTACATATTCAGCACGGCCGCAAAACGATTGTGCATAATAACCAGTCATTGCCAAACAGAAAATCTCTACGTTGTTTTCTTTGGCTGTTTTGATGAATTGATTGCGAATACTATCCGTCAACAATTGATTATCGAATGTTGGACGGTTACCCAAGCCACCCATATCCACTTCTACGCCATCTGCTTTCAGTTGTGCAGTTAAAGTAATGGCTCCCAACTTCTGACGCTTCAATAACATCAGATCGATTAAACCGATTTTATAATGTTGATTGGTTCTTGCCTTTTCTACTTCGTTTGCAAATACACGTTCCAGATTTTCAAAACCATTTATTGCATGTGCAGGTAATTTTTCTCCGTTATCACCAAACACAAATAAACGCTGTTCCGGTTCAATGGTGATTTTTGATTCATCAATTTTTCCGTTTGTATCCTGGATGGCTTTTAGGTTTAAACCCAAATGCTTCGCCATGAACTCATACACAGGTGTCCGCTTACTGATTCCGAAATCATGTTTGTCATTGGGCAGGTGTACATTGGTTACATTTTCTTTTTTGTTGTACCAGTTGTACATTTTCTGCAGGTAAGGAAAATCATGTTCAGGCATTTTATCTGTCCAGTCGCCACCATCACTTACAACCAACTGCGGACGGGGTGCTGCCATTGCAGCAATCTCTACATTATTTGTTCTGCCGCCACATGTATGAATATCCATGCCGCTTTCACAAGGACAACCACCATAGAAATAAGATGACAACGAAACAACAGGTGCCGATACTTTTATACGATCATCCAATGCAGTCATCAACACGGTATGACTGCCGCCACCTGAACCACCGGTGATGGCTACACGATTTGTATCGGCATCTTTCTGCGCCAGTAAATAATCAAGAATACGAATAGCGCCCAATGCCTGTATCGTCATGGCTAAACTTCTGCGATGATCTTCGATCTTGAATTGCAATAATGATTCGCCCCATGCAAACAGATCATAACTGAAAGCCATAGCGCCCATTTTTGCCATTGCAGCACAACGGTATTGGCAATCGGCACGGTAACGTTGCTTTTCCCAATGACCATCGGGATTCAAGATCACAGGAATTTTGCCCTTATACTTTAATGGTTTGTATAATGATCCGTTGATCCATACACCGGGTAAAATTTCAATGGCAATATTTTCAACCGTATAGCCATCAAATACTCTTTTTGTTGTAACGATTGGTTTGCTGTTTGGTGCTGCGGGAAGATGATTTAATTGTAACGCTTCTTTTAAACAAGGTTTTAACTCTGCTTTCGTTTCTCCCATTCTTCCACTGTTTTGTATTGCGCAGCAATACGATCCATTTCAGCCCAACCTTCTTCCACGGGCCAGCGGTAATATTCGTAAGCACTAAGTTTGTATTGCTTGTCTTTTTCTTTCTTCACTTTTAATTCAAGTGGCTTCAGAATATTATCGAGTGTTACTTCTACATCGGGACGATATTTCCACTCAGCATAAGTTACGTTTTTACCTTTCACCATGCTATCAACAAATTTGATGGTAACGCCGTATTTTTTTTGTACATCATTCAACACTTCCTTGAGAGGTTTGCTGTATTGGTTATCGGTGTTGAGTTGTGCAGTTGCATTGAAACTCTGAAACCAAAAGGCACAGAGAAGTACAAAGAAAAATTTTCCTGATCCTTTTTTTAGCTGTATAGAAAAGTTAAGATCTGTCATATGTGATTTAATAAATACTTTCAGTGTGACTGGTTGACCCAACAATTGAAGCCACATCAACTTTCTGAATCCCTAAACGTTCGCACCAATGTTCAAAACGATTGTGAATATCATCGAACACTTCTCGTTGATCTGGAGTTAACTTGGCAGCAACGGCACGACTGATGGTTCTTATTGGCAATCCCCGTTTTTGTAAAAAATATTTTGCACTCATGGGATAGGCAATATGAATGAGCGGATCAACCTTTGTTAATTCTTCCTGTAACCATTGTACTTCTTCCTGTTTGTCGGGGTTGGTTGCATTGTTTACCATCCACACCATCACTTCCGGATAAAAATTACCGGAGATGGATGACATGCCTTTGGCGCCCGATTGTAAACTAAAGGCAGCATTGGGTGTATGTGCATCATAAAACTCCATATTGTTCTTCACTTCTTTCAGTATATCGAGTTTCGACTTTACATTTTCATGTGTAATAGATGTATCCTTATGATAGATCAAACGATTTGCCGATAGTAGTTGCCTGAATACATCTGCACTAATGATGCGTTTGTAAGGTGCCGGGCATTCATACATGCCTAAAGGAATGTCGCCTGTTGCAAGGAATAGCTGTTCAAAATTTCGCAACAAAACATCATCACTATCTTCTTCTTTTGCAAAGTGCCCGGTAATCATAATGGCCGCATCAATACCGGTATCATATATTTTACGGATGAATTGCGATTTATCCGCAATAGTTAATCCAAATGAACCTGTTGCCACAACAGGCACCCGACCCCTCACCTGTTTTACAATATGTGTAGTTAAATTCAACCGTTCATCTTCAGTAATACTGAACATTTCGCTGCTGAGACAGTTGGCAAAGAAACCTTTTACACCGGCAGCTAAATAAAATTCGATGAGTGTAGTTACCACATCCAGATCAACCTCTGCTTTCAGGTTGTATGGAGTGATCATGACGGGGACAAACTTTTTATCAGGCATAACAATCATTTTTAGTGTATAAATATGCAATGATTCAGTCGTTTAGAAAAGGCTGCATTTAACTATTCTCCTGTACAATATTACTGTTTCAAGGCAGGTTTTTTTCTTTGCGGAATTTCTTTGAGTAAATCTTTCCTGTAACTGGCGGCTGGTGTTGCTGCATCAATTGCCAATGCCCATTGCTGATAAATGTAATTATAACTTACATGAGAAAGACCAACAGAATTGGTGAGTTGATCATTTAAGTAACCTGCAGGCAGATATTTATTCAACGGCATAACGCTTTTGGTTGCGGCTGCACGGCCAACCCATGGATGATCAATGATGAGTAAATCATAGTCTTTGGTTAAGTCTTCGATTGGAAAATCAGCAAACTCCTGTAATGTCCGTTTGTTCCACCTGATTTCTACTTCATGATGCAGTTCTGAATAATGTTGGGAAACAGCAAGCAGAGGAGTGATTCCCCTGCTGTGCCCCCATGTGATGCCGTTTAAAACGATTGCTGCCATGTTTATACTTTGCTTTTTTGAACCATTAACAGATGTTTGCATAACATCACTAATTCGTTATGCTGGTTAAAACATTCTACCAGCTCAGTTACTAAACCATATTCCGGTTTCTTATGCTCTTTCTTGTCTTTGATAGTAACGGTAACTTTAATTGTATCGTTGATGAAGACGGGTTTTGTAAAACGCAAATGTTCATAACCGTAGGTCATTGATACTTCATTTACAAAATCGGCAGTGAGGCCAATTGCAACGGTGAAGACAAGTGTGCCATGTGCAATCCTTTTTTTAAAGGGTTGAGTCTTGCACCATTCTTCATCCATATGATGAGGAAAAAAATCGCCTGATTGACCGGCATGGATGACAATATCTGTTTCTGTAATTGTTCTGCCCTTTGTAATACGAACATCGTTCAGCTCAAATTCTTCAAAGTATTTTTTTATAAACATAGCAGGCTGCGATCAAATTTTAATGAATAAACCCGATGGTCAAACGGGTATAACTGAAAAAAGTTCAGGATCATGTGATTGCAGAGGTGACAGGCAGGATCTCTATCTGTGAT
>JAYUTS010000056.1:0-4160 GCA_043754995.1 Chitinophagaceae bacterium | reverse complement strand
GCGTAACCGGCTTGAATTTTTATACAATGAATTTTTAAACGATTAAACTTTAAGACAATGATGTATCGTAACAAAAAATGGTTTGCATTGATCCCAGTAGTTATAGCTGCAGCCATTTTATTTTTTGGATGGGTTGTCACATACTTATGGAACGCCATCCTTGTGCCCGCAGCAGGAGCAGGCGTCATCAGCTTTTGGCAGGGACTTGGTTTGTTGGTGCTGAGCAGAATTTTAGTTGGAGGATTTGGTGGCAGGGGCGGAGGTAAATGGGGAGGCAACCGTCCATCAAAACAAAAATGGGCAGCCATGAGTGATGAAGAGAAAATTCGTTTTAAACAGGAATGGCAAAGAAGGTGTGGTCAGTATCCAAATAACAGTGACCAGGCTTCATCAATTAAAAATGAGAATGCAGAATAGTGCAATGAGTAAATCATGGCTAAAGCCATATGATGATTTCTTACTAACCCATGCCTTAAGGCATGGGTTATGTGTTTACAAACAGATTTGGCTTTTGCCATGAGTCATCATCAATAAATATTTTTCAAAACACTTAAAGTATTTTTTTCTTCTATCCGTCTTCATTGATATAACCGTGTATACAGGTTGGTTCAAATCAAAAACAAACAAAAATTATACAATGACAAAACAAATTTTCAGAGTTGTGCTTGCAGGCATCCTTGCCGGGTTAGCTATTTTCATTATGCCATTCCTTATCATCAAAACAGTGATTTTCTTTTTGCTCATTGGCGCCATTTTTCGCCTGGTTGGTGGAAGAGGAGGTCGTTGGCATCGTGGCGACTGGGGTTCTGGTATTGATCCGCAGAAACGCTATGCCTTTGCCAAGCGCTGGCAAAGTATGGATACAAGCGAACGCAAATCGTTCATGGATAAAATGGAAACAGAAATGTTTAACAGGCAGAACGATCGGAACATCGACATCATGTAAACACTTTCAAACAGTAAATTTTAAACAATGAAAAGAAGTACATTATGGATCATTGCTGTAAGCACCGCAGTCCTTACCGTAATTGGTTTGAGTGCAAGCATAGGAAGACATCACTGGAATAAACAAAGACAGTTTGGTAAAGATCAATATCATTACAAGAATGGTTGTAATGATCAAATAAAAAAAGAAACTGTAAAGTAAACGGTTATTCTTTTGATCAGAAGATCAGCGTCACAGTTTATAAGTACAGTTATTAAAATAGCTATCAATTATTATTCACTAAAAAAGAAAGACGATGTACAATCAGTCACAAGCCGCAAAAGGCGATCATTACGGAAGCAGCAAACGGCACATGCTTTACCGTTCATTACAAAGAGCCGCAGTTAACATTTACAAAACCGAAACCAGTTATGAAATGCTGGTATTTGCTCCGGGCCGCATCAAAGAACATTTTGCGGTGAATGTAAAAGGAAATGAATTAACGATTTCCTACATACCACCAGACGGGTTTCCGAGATTTGATTGGGTGTTGCGTGAATACAGCCGTGGAGGGTTTGTAAGAACATTCACCTTAGATGAAACTGTTGACGCTGCTACTATTTCAGCAAAGTATGAAGATGGTGTTCTGCAGGTGAGCCTTCCCGTTATAGCTGGCGCAGAAACAAAAGAGCAGGAAATTAAGATCAGTTAAACGTTGATTTCCTGTCTGTCACTGGCAGGGGTTATTTTTAAGTTCAAGACGGTCCCACTTTTGCGGGACTGTCTTTTTATTGTAATTGCATAAAAGCTCTTCCAAGATGTGCTGTGATGTCACTGGCAAGCATTGCTTCTTGCGATAGATGTAACGCTGCAATATCTCCCGCCAGGCCATGCAGGTAAACAGCAAATACCGATGCTTCCTCTGCAGAATATCCCTGGGCCAGTAAGCCTGTAAGGATGCCTGTCAATACATCACCACTTCCTGCTGTGGCCATTCCGGGATTACCTGTACTGTTGAAATAGGCATCACCGTTAGGGCAGGCAATAAATGTGTAATGACCTTTTAATATAATGATGCAATTCAACTCTTCAGCTTTTTGTAATGCCAGTTGTGTGCGTTCAAAATCATTCTTTGCTTTTCCAAATAACCGTTCAAATTCTTTAGGGTGGGGTGTAAGGATACAATCTTCATGCAGGAAAGTTTTAAGATCCTGTTTGATGGATAATAAATTCAACGCATCTGCATCCAACACAACCGACTGATGTGTTTCATGTAATAACTGCATCAGCATTTCGGCTGTTGATTCATGCAAATCAATTCCGGGTCCTATACCAATTGCAGCGTAACGGGTAATTTCTTTCGGAATGGAAGAAATAAAATATTCATCCGTATCAACTTCAATCATTGCTTCCGGAATGGTTGATTGCAAAATAGTATAACCACATAGCGGTGTATGAACAGTTAATAAACCGGCGCCACTTCTTAAACATGCTTCGGCACTTAAAACGGCTGCACCTATCTTTCCATAACTGCCTGCAATGAGTAATGCATGGCCAAACTGGCCCTTATGTGCAAATGGTTTTCGTTTGTGATAGATTTGTTTGATCATTTCCTGATCAATGAGTTGAAGTCTGGCGATTGTGAATTCATAATAGTCACGATGCAATCCAATATCCAGCAAGTGCACTTCTCCGCAATTCTCTTCATTCTCAGGCAAGAGGAAACATTGTTTAAATACCTGGAAGCTGAGTGTATGCTGAGCATTAATCACTGTTGCATCTTTACAACTTTTGTCTGCATACATACCAGTAGGAATATCAATGGCAATGACTGTAGCAGGTGAATTGTTGATATGTTGTACAAGGTCGGCTGTAATACCTTCGAGTTGTTTATTAAGACCTGTGCCAATAATGGCATCAATGACAATATCTGTATGGGTTAAGACCGGAAAGAATTCAGCCGATTGCAAAAAATGAATATCGGCAGTTACTTCATGCAGTTTTTGCAGGTTAGTTTGAAAATCATCAGTGCCCTTATTACCAAATTCAAGAATATATACTGTAACCCTTGATCCTTTCTGCAGCAACAATCTTGCAATGGCCAATCCATCACCACCATTATTTCCTTTGCTGCAAAAAAAATGCAGATGCTGCTTGCCATAGTTATTGTGAATGATCCATTCAGCACATTTAGCTGAAGCCCGTTCCATTAAATCAATAGAAAGGATTGGTTCCTGTTGAATGGTATAAGCATCCCATGCCCTGATCTGATCTGCAGAAAAAATCTTCATGTGCTAAAGTTAATTCAAAACAGAAAAAGAAAAGGCCTGATTTAATCAGACCTTTCAAGAGACCAGGAGAACACAATTATTTTTTAAGAAAGGAAAACCGAACAGATACTGCAACGGTTGCAGCTCTGAACCGAACCGATTCAATGAGCGTTAACTCGGGTTTCCAGTCAACAGATAAATTGATGGGCACTTCCGTGAATTGATAGTCAACTCCTGCAATGCCCGTGATACCAAAATTGTCAAAGCCTTGAAAACCAACAAAGGCGCCAGCGCCATAATACCAGCTTAGATTCGGAACGGTATTGATAGGGTTGAATACTTCATACAAAACTCCAAGTGAAAGAGGATCTCTCAAATTGAGAATGCCTTCAATGGCTTTGTTATTATTGAAATGATAACGGTAAGTAAACCCTGTTGAAACTACCTGGTCGGCACTGCCCAAACGAACACCTGCCTGGTGACGGTATTGTGCAGATGAGTTAGAAGCCAACAGTGTTACGAAAACAAAAGAGACAGCAATAAATTTTTGAATCATGGTTTTCAAGTTGCTGATGAATGAACTAAAATGATGCCAATACAAATCAGGTTTTTTCTTTTTAATAATTATTTGCAGAAATCAGAAACCTGAAGTCTGTTCATTTGGTATAACGTTGATTTATTCTTTGTGTTTGTGAAAGAAATCTTAACAATTTTTATAACCTATATTTGATTTGACAAATACAGTATTCAATGGCTATTATTTCAATCGTTGTTATTTTCATACTTGGGTACCTGGCTATTGCATTTGAGCACCCATTGAAAATTAATAAAGCAGCCACTGCACTTATAACAGGTGTGCTTTGCTGGACAATCTTTATGCTACAGAGTGAATCTTTTCATACTGTAAACGAAGAGCTGCTGCATCATTTGGGTGATATTGCGTCGATCTTGTTTTTTCTTTTAGG
>JAYUTS010000055.1:0-4173 GCA_043754995.1 Chitinophagaceae bacterium | reverse complement strand
GGCAGGCAAGGATTTATCTTAAAAACGGAAAATATATCCTGGCACTAGAAAATTTTGTTACCAGTAATGGGCCCGATCTGAAAGTTTATTTATCCAAGGACAAAATTCCATCCATATTTATCAAACTTAGCGACCTCAAATCAACCAATGGCAATCAGTTATATGATATTCCGGGAATGCCCGATTTCATTGAGTATAAGTATGCACTCATCCATTGTGAACGGTTTAATCATTTATTCGGCAGCGCCTTGTTACAATAACTATTTTATGCGTTACAGATGAAAGAGCGAAAGAACCAACTTTCTCCTTACATTTGCACCCGTTATGACATTAGAAAAATTAAATGATTTAAGGGACCGTATCCTTGTCCTGAGGAGGTTTCTTTGACGTCGGGAACCGACAATATAAAATCAGCGAAGACAAGCAACTCACTCTAAGTCCCGGATTCTGGGATGATAATAAGCGTGCAACAGAGATTTTAAAAGAGATCAAGAACAACGAGTATTGGGTAAAGCTCTACGACGATACCAATACCAGTGTTGAAGATTTTGCTGTGCTTTTTGAATTCTGGAAGTCAGGAGATGCTACAGAAGAAGAAACCAAAGAAGCATACGAAAAAGCTGTTAATGGAATTGAAGATGCAGAATTTAAAAGCACACTCAATCAACCCGAAGACGAATTACCTGCTGTTTTACAAATTAACTCCGGTGCAGGTGGAACCGAAAGCCAGGATTGGGCTGAAATGCTTTCACGGATGTATCGCATGTATGGCGAAAAGCAAGGTTGGAAAGTAACCGAAATAGATTGGCAGGATGGTGATGGTGCCGGTATTAAAACCTGTACCTATCAGTTTGATGGTCCTTTTGCTTATGGTTTTCTGAAAGCAGAAAGTGGCGTTCATCGTTTAGTTCGTATATCACCGTTTGACAGCAATGCAAGACGACATACTTCTTTTGTAAGTGTGTATGCTTATCCGTTGGTGGATGATACGATTAATATTGAAATCAATCCCGCCGATGTAAAAATGGAAACTTCAAGAAGTGGTGGTGCCGGCGGACAGAACGTAAACAAAGTAGAAACGAAAGTACAGTTAACACATATTCCTACAGGTATCGTAGTAGTTTGTCAACAGGACAGAAGCCAGCTTGGTAACCGTGAACTGGCTATGCAAATGTTGAAGAGCCGTTTGTATGAAATGGAATTGCAAAAAAGAAATGAGATGAAGGATGCCACCAATGCAAAGAAGAAAAAAATAGAATGGGGCAGCCAGATACGCAGTTATGTGTTTCATCCATACAAAATGATCAAGGATCATCGTACAGATTATGAAGTGGGTAATATTGGCCCCGTGATGGATGGTGAGTTGGATGGCTTTATCAAAGCTTATTTGATGAACGAAAAAGAAACAGAAGGGAAATAAGTTGATTTGAAGATTTGGTAATTTGTTGATTTGGAGATGAGCTAATTTTGAAATAGGGCCTGAAAGAAAGTTGATTGTTATAATAATGTTTTCGTAATCGGCTAATTGCCAAATTACCAAATTCCCAAATCATTCTCTATGCAGGGAAATAAAGAAAAGAACCTGATTGTAGAGCTCACCTTGGATTTTGCTTTACGAATCATTCATTATGTTGAATTGCTTGAGGGTGCTAAGAAATATGTGATCGCAAGACAATTATTGAAATCAGGAACCAGCATTGGTGCAAATGTGAGAGAAGCTCAAAATGCAGAAAGTAAGATTGATTTTATTCACAAAATGAAGATTGCTGCTAAAGAAGCTGATGAAACAGAATACTGGTTGTTACTTTGCAGTAAAGTTGAGCAATATCCGGATTGCAAAGAATTGCTGAACGATATTTTATCAATCATAAAAGTTCTATCGAAGATTATCTCATCATCAAAGGCAAAAGTAAATTGACGAATCTTCAAATTATCAAATCTCCAAATTATTCATTATGAATCTTGGTTACTTCAACTACCCAATGCCGGTAAATGAACCCGTATTAAACTATGCTGCCGGTTCAGCAGAAAAGAAAAGATTAAAAGAAGTTTTAGCAGAATTAAAAAGTACGGAAATTGATGTGCCTATGTACATCGGAAATAAAGAAGTACGTACCCATCAAAAAATAGCCATGCACCCTCCACATGAACACAAACATGTGCTGGGATATTTTCATGCAGGCGAAGAAAAGCATGTGCAACTGGCCATTGAGGCAGCATTAGCAGCGAAGGAAAGCTGGGCCAACATGAGTTGGGAAAGCCGTGCAAATATTTTTTTACGTGCAGCAGATTTAATGGCAACCAAGTATCGTCCATACATGAATGGTACAACCATGCTGGGCCAGAGTAAGAACGCTTACCAGGCTGAGATCGACAGTGCATGTGAGTTGATCGACTTCCTTCGTTTCAACGTTCATTTCTTAAGTGATATTTATCGCCAGCAACCCATCAGTGGTCCGGGGATGCATAACAGGATGGAATATCGTCCGCTCGAAGGATTTGTATTAGCAGTAACTCCTTTCAACTTTACAGCAATTGCAGGTAACCTGCCATCCAGTGCTGCCATGTGTGGCAATGTAGTGGTGTGGAAACCCGCCAACACGCAGGTGTATGCAGCGCAGATGATCATGCGCATTTTTAAAGAAGCAGGCTTACCTGATGGTGTCATCAATTTAATTTATGTAGATGGACCAACTGTTGGTAAAATATGTTTTAATCATAAAGAATTTGCAGGTGTACATTTCACCGGTTCAACAGGGGTATTCAATAACATGTGGGAGACGATTGGGAAAAATATGGGGATGTACCGTGCTTATCCACGCATTGTTGGTGAAACTGGTGGTAAAGATTTTGTAATTGCACATAAGAGCGCAGACCCTGATGTGGTAGCTACAGCTTTATTGCGTGGTGCTTTTGAATACCAGGGACAAAAATGTTCTGCAGCATCAAGAGCTTATATTCCGAGTAACATTGCAGAAGAAGTAAAGAAAAAACTCATTGCCGGTGTAAAGAGTTTCAGTATGGGATCGGTGGAAAATTTTTCAAACTTTGTGAATGCAGTGATTGATGAAAAAAGTTTTGATAATATTAAACGTTATATAGACCAGGCAAAGAAAGACGAAAAAGCAGAGATCTGGGTAGGAGGTAAGTGCGATAAAAGAGAAGGTTATTTTGTGCAACCAACCATCATTGAAGCAAAGACTGCAAGATATGTAACCATGTGCGAAGAGATCTTTGGACCAGTACTCACCGTTTATATTTATCCTGCAAATGCATTTGAAAGAACTTTAGAGTTGGTTGACAGTACTTCTCCTTATGCATTAACAGGAGCAGTGATAGCACAGGATCGGAATGCAGTTGAATTGGCTACAGCAAAACTTCGTAACAGCGCAGGGAATTTCTATATCAATGATAAGCCAACCGGCGCAGTTGTTGGTCAGCAACCATTTGGCGGAGCTAGGGCAAGTGGTACCAATGATAAAGCAGGAAGTATATTAAATTTATATCGTTGGTTAAGTGCCAGAACAATAAAAGAAACATTCAATCCGCCAACTGATTACCGTTATCCTTTCTTAGGAGAAGAATAAGAAAAGCAATAGATTTTAGTAAAGCCGCTTATTAGCGGCTTTCTTTTTAAAATAAATTTCCGTTTCAACCTTACAAAAGATAAATTCGTTCTCTAAAGCTATTTGGAGTGAAGACGATCTTATCAAACGAACAATTACAATTAACCATTCAGCGGCTCAGTCATCAACTGATCGAAAATCATTTTCCTTTTACTGATACTGTTTTTGTTGGGCTGCAACCCAGGGGTATTTTTCTCGCCGATAGGATTGTAGCAGCTATTGAAGCATTATACCCGGCCGATAAATTGAAATACGGCAAACTCGATATTACTTTTTACCGGGATGATGCACACAAAGAACTGCATGTGGCCAATCAAACAACTATTCAGTTCAGTATTGAAAACAAAAAGGTGATTTTGATTGATGATGTATTATATACCGGTCGTACCATCCGTGCTGCCATGGATGCCCTCATTGATTTTGGACGCCCGGCTAAAGTGGAACTATGTGTATTGGTTGATCGCAGGTTCAATCGTCAATTGCCTATTCAACCGGATTATACAGGTAAGACGATTGATTCGATCTTATCGCAAAAAGTGATTGTTGA
>JAYUTS010000054.1:0-9718 GCA_043754995.1 Chitinophagaceae bacterium | reverse complement strand
CGAGTTCTTTATCTAATCCCAATGCTGTTGCACCAAGAATAGTTGAAGTACGCAACATATTGATCGGCGTCATACCACTGCTTGCAACGCTCCACATTTCCCAATGATAACCGAGACCCTGCAATTGACCATGACTGCCAATGCCTGCCAAGCCACCTTGTGCTACAACACTGTTTACACTTTGTGCATGTTTAGGGAACACATGATCTTCCGGTGCAAACCATCCACCCAAGCCACCTGCACGTCTGCGTGCTTTTGAATTCAACTCTCCATAAGGTGTAAAGCGGTTAAGCTTGGGGTCTTTTAACGGACTTTCTGTTGTGTAATAAAAATTCTCTGCCCATGGTCCGCCATACGCAACCAATAAGGTTGGCGTGTAAGCCATTTTACTTTCTGCAATGGTTCTTGTTAAATCATTATACAACGGGAAAATAGGAATCGCATGTTCATGACCCGGATAACCATCAAACAATTGTGTCATGTTTAATTTAAAATCCAAACCACCTTCTGTTGTTGGCATCAGCTTTTGTTCTTTTGCTGCCATGATCACCCACTGACGCATTTGCCTGTTACCAACGAGATACATTTTAATATACTGTGTGTTGTAATACTTGCTGTATTGTTTCAACACATTTCTTGTTTGATCAAGGTCTTTTAAATTATACATCCAGAAACCAACACCAGGTCCTGTGCTGTAAATACGTGGACCTGGTAACTGACCTGCTTCAACCATATCGCCCCATGTTAATACATCTGTAGTTGCTGTTTGCGGATCTCTGGTGGTAGTAACACCATACGCAAGATTGGCTGCATAGATCCACGAAGTATTTTTATGCAAACCCCAGTAAGTCCACATATGAGCATGCGTATCTACAAATCCGGGTGTGATTGTTTTACCCGTGCAATCAACTTCTTTTGTTCCTGCAGGCGGACTTAGTGTTCCCGTTTTACCTACTGCTTTGATCCGGTTATTAACGATCAGCACATCGCCATTTTCAATCACTTCCTCTCCTTTCATTGTAATGATGCGTGCATTTTTTAATAAGATGCTGCCAACCGGTAAGTCTTTCTGGAAATATACTTTCACTTGTGTTTCAGCAGGCAAATATTTTTCTGCTTTCTTTTTTTCTTCGAGTGCAAGTTTTTCCCTGTTTGCTCTTGCTGTATCAACTTTTAAAATAGCTGCAATGGAGTCTGCACTTTTCTTTGCAAGCGAATCAGCAATGCGTTTTGCTTCCGGTCCTAAAGCAATCAATGCTTTAATGCTGTCAGCAATTCTTTTTACTTCGATTTTTTTTGCTGCTTTCACTGAGTCTTCCACAAACTTTGCCCGTTCTGTATCATACACCCAATGACCATTCCCTAAACTCCAGTGGATTTTTTTACCGTTTGCTTCCCATGCAGGAAACTCACCGCCAATCTCTGTTAATTGCCTGGAAGGAAATGCACTTAGGTTTGGATCAGCAACATTGATGTTCGGAATTTTTCCTGCATCAGGAATGGTGACCACATACACATTGTTGTTTACCTGTGCGATGGCCTGGTTACCAACCGGAGCCATTATGATTGTACCGGCAGGTGTTGGTAAGTTTTGCGGCTCACGGTTTCCTGCACTCTCAGGTAACATGCAATGATTGACAGGATCAGTATTCATAATTGCTTTGCCCATCACATATTTTATTGTATTGGCAAAGGCTCCTTCCTTGTTTGTTTGATGGTTGTCGCCATCTTCAACTGTACCATAAGTAGTGATACCTGTAATACGTGCATGTGTTTTTAAATCACTGCCATCCCAACGTACAGAAACCAATGCGCCACCAAACGTGTTGAGATAAATACGTGTAGTATCTTTTGTAAAATGAATATTGCCATAGTTGGCAGCAAGCAGATCTACCTTCGTAACGTTGCTACCGTTTGGATTCATCCAAACAAGTTCTGCTTCATTACCACTGTAAAAAGGATTTTCTGCATCTTTAAATAAACGCTTTGGTCCTCGGAAAAAAGTAATGCGGTTATTGTTACTCCACACAGGCTGCATATAAAACGCAGCTTCGTTCGTGAGTTTAGTGATTGCAGGTTTTGGCGTCAGTACTGCTTTATAAATATTACCAGCATCTGTTTCGCTCCAGGTAACAAAGACCAATTGATTTCCATCAGAACTCCATGATGGCATGGCTTCTGTGAAATTGAAATTGGTTACACGTTTAGCTGTGCCGCCCGGATAATCCATTACATACAATCTGTTCAGCACAGTGAAGGCCAGTTTCTTTCCATCGGGACTTGGAACGCCATCACGAATTTGTGTTGCCAAAGCTGCACTGGTATCTTTCACTGCATAGTTGAAATAAAGTCGTGGACCAAATTCAAGTGTAACATCTGCATCAAAAACAATTTCTGTTGCCTTGCTTCCATCAACAGGAAGTTTCCAGAGCTTACCGCCATAACTGGCAATTAAAAATTTACTGTCGGGTGTAAAACTCATGCCGGGCAATACACCTTGTGATGCAATACTTTCCTGTTCATCTCTTTGCACAGGATAGGCCAGCCATTTTTCATCACCGGTTTTCATGTTGCGTAAGATCAACCCCGTTTTATCTTCATGCCTGCTGCCATAAGCCAGCCACTGCCCGTCTTTGCTGAGTGTTGGTGTGAAAGATGAACCAAACCTGCTTGCAATTACATTCACTGTTCCTTTTTCACGGTCGTATGTTCCTATTTGATATTGCGGAAGCAATGCATTGTAATTCCATGAACCGATCCGTTGACTGAAGTAAACGGTTCTTCCATCTGCACTTACAAATGGATCAATCATTTTTAAGTTGGGAGGAAGTTCACCTAATTGAATCCCGCCACCACCATCTTTGTGATACATCCAAAGCTTTGCAATACGACGACCCTTGCTGGCAATAATATAATTACCATCCGGTGTCCATACGGCCGAAGGAAAATCTTCAGTACGGTCTTTGGTTAATTGAATAGTGTCCTGTTTTTCCAGATCATAATACCAGATATTGTCACTGCCGCTTCTATCGCTGGTAAAGAGGATTTTTTTTCCATCGGGGCTGAAACGGGGATGCGTTTCATACGCAATGCCTTTTGTTACCTGTGTGGCTTTACCACCGGCAGTGGGAATGGTATAAATATCTCCCATCAGATCAAAAGCAATGCTGCTGCCATCGGGGCTCACATCCACACTCATCCACGTACCTTCTTTGGTGTTGAATTTTACTTCCCGTTCTGGTTTTAAGGGAAGACCGGTAAACTTGGTGTAAACCATCGTGTCTTTTTTGACACTGTCGGCTTGTATTGGAGCCGGGTTTTGTTGCGACATTGCCGGCAGCACAAAAGCAGACGCCAATAACATAAAAATGTATTTTCTCATATATGCAGTTTTGTAGAAAATTACTGGATAGTATTGAAATTTTGAAGGAAATTTTTTGAATGGTTGAGGGAAGTGATCGTTTAGAACCAATCTGAAAATTTGCAATTAATACATAGTAAGTAATTAAGAAGCAATCGTCCATCTATGTTAAAATGCCGATTAATATTTTTTTGGTGATTACCGCTTCAGTTTTGGTTATAGTTGAAAATCCAGTGATATTCTTTATTCCAATAAAGTTGTAGATTTACTTTGTGAAAGCAGCAATTCAATACATCAACGATCAGGACGGGAATACCCAAGCCGTTCAACTTCCAATTACGCAATGGACCCGACTTATTAACAGGTTAAATAAATATGAGCAAATGCTCAAATTGAAATCTGATTTGGTGCAGTCTTTTGAAGAAGTAAAAAAAATGCGTAAGGGGAAAATCAAAAAACAATCTCTACAAGATTTTTTGAACGAGTTATAATGTTATTCCCACACCAAAATTTAAATTACAGGCAAAGAGATTAATAAAGAAATTCCCATCTCTTAAACAAGAGTTATCAGATCTCAGTGTTACTTTATCTAAAACACCTGCTTTGGGAACGCCTTTAGGTAATGACACTTTCAAGCTTCGGTTAGCTGTGAAAAGTAAAGGCAAAGGAAAAAGCGGAGGTGTTAGAATTATCAGTTTTAAGATTGACAGAAACAAAGAAGTTTATTTGCTCACTATTTATGACAAATCTGAAATCGCTTCAGTTGACGACAGAGCTATAAAATTTATTATCAGGCAAATTATTGGAGAATAGAAAAATAATAGCATGGTTGCAGCCAGATGCTTTATCTGCTTATAATAAGGCATTCTGTTCCTGCTTCCTTCGTCCGCCGTGGTCGGTGTCCTCACCGACCACCGTTAGCCTTATAAGAAATTCGCAGAATCATTTTTAGATAGCTTCTGAAGAGACAAAGAAGAATCAACAAAACTTATTGTATAGAATGTGCAGGCCCCAATAATGCCTTACCACTCCTGGTGCCGTTATGTTTTCCTGCATCAATCACCAGTTGCCCGTTGACTAAGATGTATTTAAACCCTGCAGAAAACTGGTGTGGATTTTCAAAGGTTGCTTTATCAGTTACTTCAACTTCATTAAAGAGAACGATATCTGCAGCCATTCCTTCTTTAAGCAATCCACGATCTTTTAATTGAAATTTTTGTGCAGGTAAGGAAGTCATTCTTCTTACAGCTTCTTCTAATGAAATGATCTGCTGTTCACGTACATACCTTCCCAACACTCTTGAATTGGTTCCATAAGCACGGGGATGCGGCATGCCTTTACCAGTGGCCACACCTGCATCTGCACCAACCATATTATACGGATACTTCATAAAAAACTGTACATCTTTTTCACTCATGCTGTGATACACCATTTGTGCACCACCTGCCAGCATCAGCTCTAAAATGGTTTCTGCTTCTTCTCTTGGTTTGCTTTTTCTTCCTTTCAGTTTATTGATCTCTGTAATACTTTTTCCATTCAATGTACTATCTGCTGCATGATTGGCCACGACGGCAAAACTGTAATTTTTGTACTTGTATTTTTTTAATTGTGTCAGCATTTCATCAATCATTTGTTTGTGCAACACGGGATCATCGATTCTTTTTTTGAGCGAATCAGTTCCACCAGCTAATGCCCAATCGGGTAAACGCACACCAAGATTGGTGCTGCTGGCGGTGTATGGATATTGATCAATGGTTACATCGTATCCTTCTTTCCGTGCTGTTTCAATCAACGATAATGTTTCTGCTGATCGTCCCCAGTTGGCAGGACCACTTAATTTAAAATGAGAGATCTGCACAGGAATGTTGGCAGAACGGCCAATATTGATCGCTTCATTGATGGCATCCACCACTCCGTTCTCTTCATTGCGGATATGCGATGCATAAACACCATAAAATTTTGCCGTTTCTTTTGCAAGACCAATCACTTCATCTGTATTGCTGTACATACCGGGTAGATAGATCAACCCGGTTGACATACCCACTGCACCATCCTTCATGGCTTTTGCAATAAGGGTTTCCATTTGTTTTTGTTCTTCCGGAGTCGCCAAACGGTTGTTTAACCCCATCACTATGCGGCGTACATTGTTATGACCCATGAGCGATGCAACATTGATAGAAGTATGTATGCTGTCGATACGAAAAAAGAATTTTTGCAGATCATCGGCCGAACCACCACAGTTACCGGTGATAACAGTTGTAACACCATCATAAATATAATTGTCGGCAGTGGGCCGTTCAAAAACGCTTCCTTCAATATGTCCGTGCACATCAATAAAACCCGGCGCTACAATCAATCCTTTTGCATCAATGATCTTTGTTGCTGAAGAAGTGATCTGTTTTTGAATCAATGCAATCTTTCCATCTTTTACTGCAATATCAGCATAGAACCAACTGTTGCCTGTACCATCAATGATCTTGCCGTTGCGGATAATGACATCATAGGCTTGTTGTGAAAAACCAATGCAGGGAATAATTAATAATAACAGCAGCAGTTTCATTTGCAGATAATTTGGATGGAAGATAAATTGTTTCAATGATGTTTAACCCAATTCAATTGCCGGGTCCCAGAAGCATTTTTCAAAATCAACAACCGTATCGTCTTTTACGTTTACACCATCTTTCTTTAATAACTCTTCCATTTGTGTGGGTGAACCAAAATGTGCTTTGCCACTCAGCATGCCATTGCGGTTTACTACCCGTTGGGCGGGTACTTTCGGTTTTACATTGTGTGCTCCGTTCATGGCCCAACCCACCATGCGTGCTGAAAGTTTTGTGCCGAGGTAAGAAGCAATGGCACCATAAGATGTAACCCGGCCCTTGGGAATTTGCCGCACCACATCATACACATCATCAAAAAAAGAATATTCTTTTGCTTTACCCGTCAGCGGCAGTTGTGTAGTCTTTTTGGTTTTCATCTTTTCTATCTTTCAACAACAAGGTACGACGTGGTTCTGAAATATTTTCATAACCAAACGGGCAATGCCTGCATCCATGACCGCAGCAATACCCCCTGTCTTCATGATACTTTGCTGTGAGTACCATATTGTTCTCCCCGTCATAATAGAAATCTATCCCTTCTGAAAATTTGTTCATCATGGTTGATCTGTTAGTGTTGTAAAATCAGTAAACCATTCAGTCATTGTTTTTGTTGCAGAATGCAGCAATAAAATTATTCTTTCTCTGTATCAAACACCCATTGCTTCAACAAAGCATCTGTTTCAAAAGGCAATTCAAATACAGGAAGAGAGAAAGAGAGGTAATGAATACGATTGCTTTGTGCAATATCCAGGCCTTCATAATGTGTTTTGATCTTGAGCTCATCGCTCAATTCGTATTTATTATAAAGGTCATCTGTATCACTGTGTATCTGCAATGCGTACAATGCAATTACTTTCTTTGTAAAACGATATAATACGGGGGAATCAGTTTTTAAATGAATGATTCCACCGGGTTTTAAAAATTGCTGATACAAACGCAGAAACTTCGGATGTGTTAAGCGCTTTTTATGTTTTGATGAACGGAGCTGCGGATCAGGAAAGGTGATCCATATTTCATCTACTTCATCTTTTGCAAAGTATTCTGCAATACGATCGATCTGTGAGCGGAGGAATGCAATGTTGTTTAAGTTTTCTTTCAATGCTGTTTTAGCACCCACCCAAATACGGTTGCCTTTCAGATCAACCCCAAGAAAATTTCGTTGCGGAAACAAACGGCCAAGCCCAACTGCATATTCTCCTTTGCCACAGGCAAGTTCTAATGTAACAGGATTCTTGTTTTTGAAATGCTTGTGCCAGGTACCCGGCATATGCTGCGGGTATTGTAATACGTTAGCGAATGTTTCAATTTCTGAAAACCGGATCAGTTTTTTTTGTCCCATAAAACGGCAAAGGTAAAGGCTCTCTTTCTCTTTCAAATAAAGAAACCATCCGCCACTTTTTTAATTGCAGTAAAAACAAGGTATATTTAAATCCTCCTTTCCCTGCTGAAATCATCTAACCATTGCTTTAGCCTTAACCCAAATTTCTAAACTTGTAAACCAACCATTTTATGCCCAAAGTAATTATACTTGGAGGTGGTGTAGCGGGAATGAGTGCAGCTCATGAATTGATTGAACGGGGATTTGAAGTAGAAGTGTACGATCGCCATAAACTCTATGCCGGAGGTAAAGCAAGAAGCGTACATATAAAGATACCGGGAGAAGAAAAAGACCAGCCACTACCCGGTGAACATGGGTTTCGTTTTTTTCCTGGATTTTACAAACATGTAACGGATACCATGAAGCGTATTCCGTTTACTAATAAAGATGGAACTAAAGCAACAGTTTATGATAATCTTACTCCAACAGAAAGAGTGATGCTGGCAAGAAAAGGTAAGAAACCCATCACAACCATTGTAAGCTTTCCCCATTCTTTCAGCGATATGAAAACTGCCATTGACAGTCTTCATGCCGATACCGGCTTAACGGAAGAAGAAAAAACGTTTTTTGCAGGTAAAGTTTGGCAACTGATGACATCCTGTTTTGATCGCAGAACAAATGATTATGAAAAACTCAGTTGGTGGGATTACCTGGAAGCGGAACGGTTTTCTGACACATACCGTGCTTTGCTGGTGCAGGGATTAACCCGCACATTGGTTGCAGCCAATGCAAGGTTTGCAAGTACAAAAACAGGAGGCGATATTTTTCTGCAACTCATTTTTAATATTGCAAACCCAGGTGTACATACCGATCGTGTGTTAAACGGACCAACAACAAGAGTATGGATCGACCCCTGGCTTGAGTATTTAACATCAAAGGGTGTAAAGTATTTTAAACATCATGAAGTAACAGCCATTGAAATGACGGATAAAAAAATTTCTGGCGCTGTTATCTTAAACAAAAACACGAACCATACTACAACGGTAACAGGCGATTACTATTTATTGGCAGTTCCGGTTGAGCGTGCAGCAGGGCTTCTGTCAGATAAAATGCTCACCGCAGATGCCACACTGAAAGGAATTGTTACACTGGCGCCCAGTGTTGCATGGATGAATGGTGTACAATATTATTTACCCCAAGAAACCAATCTTGTAGATGGGCATTGCATTTATTCCGATTCACCCTGGGCGCTTACATCTATTTCGCAATTACAATTCTGGAAAGATTATGATATCAAATCAAAAGGCGATGGAACAATAAGAACCATATTATCTGTTGACGTATCCGATTGGAGTGAAGCCGGCTCAAACGGATTGGCAGCAGAAGATTGTACGCATGATCAGATCAAAGATGAGATATGGAAACAAATTACCGACAGTTTAAATGTAGATGGTGAACAGGTGCTGCCCAAACAAACACCAGCCATCTGGCATATTGATGGAGATATAAAAGCGATACCCGGTAACAGGGTTAAAGAAAAAGACGAAGAACCTTTGTTAGTGAACACGGTTAACTCATGGGATCTGCGCCCTGATGCATATACTGCCATCCCCAATCTTTTTCTGGCAGCAGATTATGTAAAAACATTTACAGACCTCGCTACTATGGAAGGTGCAAATGAAGCAGCACGCAGAGCTGTGAATGCAATCATTGATGCATCGGGTACAAAAGCTCCGCTATGTGAGATCTGGAATTTGCATGAACCTGATTTGCTGGCTCCATTCAGAAATCATGATGAGAAACGGTATGATAAAGGATTGCCCTGGAAATCGTATGAACCCTGGTGGTTGAAACTCATCCTCAGCATTATCAATTTCTTTAGAAAACTCTTTCGTAAATAAAAAACCAACAAGCCATGTTCGACAATCTTTTTAACACAGCAAAGTATTCTGACTTTGTATTAATTACATTTTTAGCCGGATGCTTATTATGGGCCGTTGTTTATATTATTGTGATACGTGATATTGTGAAAAGGAAAGATGTAGGTGTTCCCATCATTGCCGTTGCCGGAAATTTTGCCTGGGAATTTTACTGGGGCCTGGGAATTTTTATGAAAACAGATATGGGCTCTGCATTTCAGTGGTCTTATTTTATCTGGTTTTTTCTCGATTGTTTCATCGTGTACGCCACCTTTAAATATGGATGGAAGCAGGATATTGATGCATCTGAAAAAAGAAATCATGTATTTATTACAGCGCTGTGTATTTTAGTATGGGCTGCTATCTTATATTTCTTTATTCCGCAGTTTGACGATCAAATTGGTGCGTTCACCGGTTGGATTGTGAATGTAAACATGAGCCTGGCATTTGTACTTCAAAAAGTAAAACAACCAAACTTTGGAACCAACAGGCTGGTGGCAGTGTTAAAATTGATGGGCAC
>JAYUTS010000053.1:0-27515 GCA_043754995.1 Chitinophagaceae bacterium | reverse complement strand
CCTTGCCACTGAATCATCAATACTTTGCGGCCAACTGTCTGCAATGCGTTGGCGGTAATCTGGTTTATAACTGATACTGAAACCAGGTTTGTGTTTTGCAATTTCAGCAGCAATTTCTTTGGGCGAAAAACTCATGGAAGAAATATTGTAGGAATGCCGGATATTGATCTTGCCTGCCGGTGCTTCCATTAATTCAATGGTGGCACGGATGGCATCGGGCATATACATCATGGGCAGGTAGGTATCCTCTTCCAAAAAACATTCATATTTATTTTCTTCCAGCGCTTCATGAAATATTTCCACCGCATAATCTGTTGTGCCACCACCGGGTTCTGATTTGTAAGAAATGAGACCGGGATAACGCAGGCTTCTTACATCAACGCCAAAACGATGGAAAAAATAATTACACCAAAACTCACCAGCATATTTGCTGATGCCATATACTGTTGTTGGTTCAATAATTGTTTGCTGCGGACAGTTTTGTTTGGGTGATGTAGGGCCAAACACCGCAATGGAACTTGGCCAGTAAACTTTGTGCAACTTCTCTTCTCTTGCTATATCCAATACATTCAGCAAACCCGTCATATTAAGATTCCATGCAAGACCGGGATTTTTTTCACCGGTAGCAGAAAGGATGGCCGCCAGTAAATAGATCTGGGTAATATTCTGTCTTATCACTTGCACATGCAGCATTTCTTTATTCATTACATCCAAACTTACATAAGGCCCGGTGCCTTCGAGCAACGGATTCTGTTCACGCAGATCAGAAGCAATGACATTCGTATTGCCATAGATTTTACGGAGTGCCAATGTCAATTCAACACCAATTTGTCCTGAAGCTCCAATCACTAATATTTTTTCTTTGAGCATAGCAAACATTTGAATGCCAAAAATAAGCGGAAAAACAGATGCACAAACATTCATTCGTTTGCGCAAAAGTCTGAACACGGTTTTACTTCATTCTTAGATATTACCTTTGCCGCATGGAACAATTTCTGAAAGATCTCTTTGCCAGTCAATCATACGATGAAAAAAACTTCTTCCTTATTGCCGGACCCTGTGTTGTAGAAAGTGAAGAACTGGTAATGGAAGTAGCTGATCAAGTTTCAACCATTTGTAAAGAATTGGGTATCCCCTATATTTTTAAAGCTTCCTACCGCAAAGCCAACAGAACAAGTGCGTCTTCTTTTACCGGTTTGGGTGATGATAACGGTTTGCACCTGATTGAAAAAGTACGTAAAGCTTATCAACTCCCCGCTACTTCAGATATTCATGCACAGGAAGAAGCTTCCATAGCTGCTCCTTATCTGGATGTGTTACAGATACCTGCATTTCTTTGCAGACAAACTGATTTGCTATTGGCCGCTGCAGAAACCGGAAAGATTGTGAATGTGAAAAAAGGTCAATTCCTCAGCGGTCCTTCTATGAAGTTTGCAGTAGAAAAAATTCAGAAAGCCGGCAATGATAAAGTAATGCTCACTGAAAGAGGTAATACCTTCGGCTATACTGATCTTGTGGTTGACTATAGAAATATTACCTGGATGAAAGAACTCAATGTGCCTGTGATCATGGATTGTACCCACTCGCTCCAGCAACCCAATCAAACAACCGGAATTACCGGTGGTAATCCACAACTGATAGGAACCATTGCCAAAGCTGCCATTGCTACTGGTGCTGATGGTTTATTTATTGAAACCCACCCCAACCCCGCCGTTGCCAAAAGCGATGGGGCCAATATGCTGAAACTTGATAAGCTAAAAGGACTGCTGGAACAATTGCTGAAGCTGAGACAAGCACTATAATTTTTTTAAACAGTTGGTTTAAGGAATTAATAACTTTTAATTCCGCTAAAGTTTTACGAACTTTAAGAACACCTCAAACTGTTTATTATGAAAAAGTTTCTACTCCTGCTTTTTACAATTAGTTCCATTCAATTTTCTTACGCACAATGGGACCTTGGTTTTGGTTACAGCAATCAAACTGCATTGGGCGAAATGGCAACCAATATCAATGCGGCACATGGATTTCATTTTCAAACAGGTTACCGATTACCTATACTGGGAAAGCATTTCGTTGCATCATTGGAAAGCGGTACAGGCCGCTATGGTAAAAAGAAAATAATGCAAACATTCCAGAGTGAGGATGTTCCCCAACCAACTCAAATGCCGGTGAATTATATCAACTTCGCCAACTATACACATCTCGGTCTGCGTTATGAAATTGTAAAACGTGGCAGCATTATTCCTTATTTGCAAATGATGGGTGGTATCCAAACGCTGGGTACAAAAGTGCGTATCAATATGCATGAAGATCAGTTTGGTGGTGATGATTGTGTACCGCTTGAAGACCAGGTAACGTTTCGAAAAAGTACCATGACATGGGGTTATGGTGGCGGTCTTTTGATCAATCTTTCCCGTAAACGTTGTGCTGCAAACAACAACGGCGCACAATTAAATCTTTCCGTGAGCCGGATTACAGGCAACAAAATTGATTATGTAAATGTGAAACAACTTGAACAGGTTAGCAATCAGATGCCATCCGATGAAAGCAAACCATTAACCATGCAATTTGTAAACCTGAATACAAATCGTATTCATGAGCATTCGGTAGCAAGAGTTTACAACAGCCCTTTACAACAGTTGCAGATCAAAGTAGGTTTTCTCTTCAAACTGTATTAATAAGCTTTATAATAGTGGCCGGGGTCCCCACCGGCCCGGTGAGTGAACAGGAAAAGAAGTTAAAAAAGTTGAGGCTCTTTTGCAAGAGCCTCTGTATTTGTGGGGCTTTGGATAAACAATTATTTTAAACTGCATGCACATAATTACAAACAGCAGCACAGGTGCCAACTGATTAAAATCAAATACAAATGAGCTTAGTCTGAAAAAAAAAATCGCTTTACAGTGTGGGTAATGGCTTGAGAGGATGCTGAATTAAAAACGGGAACATAACACATCAATACTTAAACAGATGAATGCATTGATTAAACCGTTGCACATGAAATAAGAAAACTGTTAACAGCCCACAAAATAAATGATTATACATGGCTGGGTAAAATGCCAAATTGTTTCCTGAAAGCAAGTGAAAAATTACTGAGGTTTGTATAACCCAGTTGCTGACCTACTTCTTTCACAGTGTATTGACCCGTAACAAGTAAAGATCGGGCTTTCAGCATCCTGTTTTTTTGATAATACTCGTAAATACCGGTTCCGTAAACCTTTTTAAAAGCTGCCTTTAATTTAGAAACACTCATGCCTGTTCGTGCTGCAAGATTTACAATGGTTGGTGGTGGCTGTCCGAAATCTCTCACCAGCAGCGATTCAATTTCCATTAACTTACCCAGATCTGAAGATTTTATTTTACGATGAGCACCCTCTGCAGTATTCATCATGTTGCGGTATAACCTTAAAAGGAAATGTTCAAGCAACAGCATGATCCTGTTTTTAACAATCATCGGTTGAAGCGGATGTGCTTCACCTTTATGAAACACTTCATCAAACAAGATCCTGTTTTGCGTGTCAAATGGTTCAGGATGAGTTAATGTATTTCCAAATGATGTGAATCTTGAAAGCGTACTTAATTCGTTGTAGGCACTGAGATTGTTTTTCATCCACTCTTCGGGCAGCAGAATATTAATTGCTTTTGCTTTCGTTTTTGCTTTTACAACAAAACTGAAATCATTGTAGCTTGATGTTAATGCCACTCCTGCTCTCCGTTCGCTTTTATCTTCCATGAAAGAACCGTTCTTTACAAACTGCAATGAACCGCTTAACTCAACATCATTAAAATGCAGGATACAGAAGTATTGATCCATTTTTTTTCTTTTGTACATTACATCAATGTAATAAGTGATGTCAGAAACCAGCGATTGCAATCCATTCGGCAACTCCACCAACTGCATATAGCCCTTACCAACCGTTTCCGGTAAAACAATGCGGTTATCAGTCAATTTGATTTGTAACTCCTGCGAGAGATGTTGAAGAAAATCTTTGTAATTGGCCGTATTTAATTGCAGTTCCAGCACATTGATTATTTTTAAAAATCATGTCAATTATTTACCAGTGAACTTTGAAGGCTCCTCCTTCATGTGTTTTTTAAATGCGGTTTTAAAATTACCCATATTGCTATAGCCAATTTTTTCTGCTACCTGCTTTACAGAGTAGGCACCTGTCATGAGCAGCTCACCTGCCTGCTGCATTCTTTTTTGCTGGTAATACTCATAAATAGGAACCCCGAAAATTGATTTGAATATTTTCTTCAATTTTGTAGAACTCATAGTTGCTTTTCTTGATAACTCTTCAATTGATCTTGGCTTATCGGTAAAATTTTCAACTAATAATTTTTCAATTCTCAAAACAGTATAAATGTCTTCATGTTTTATATTGCTATGCACATCAGCCAGTGATACACGGGAATGAATACGTGTAAAGAATCGCTCCATCAAAAGCTGAATCCTGTTTTGCAGACGCAATTCTGGCAATGGCGAAGCAGGATCTTCCTGCATAATCTCATTCATCAGTTCATAATATCCCTGATCAAGCGGTTCCATTGTAAAGCTCCTGCTTTTTAAAGCAATATAGGCGGGCAAAATATCTTCAAACAATTCTATACCCATCAGCTTGCCTAACCATTCTCTGGGGATGAGGATATTGACAGCTTTAAATCCGGTTCCTTTCGTTCCATGATAGTACCAATCAAACAATGAACTGGTTAAATAGGCAACAGCTATGGTTTCTTTTTCTTTTTTTACCACATCGGTATCAATACCTATAGAAATGTTTTTTTCAACAACCAGTTCATCAAAGCGAAGGGTATAATATTCCTGTTCATCTTTTTTGCGGCGAACGAACCAATCGGTATGCATCGTGCAATTCACAATATTTACATCAAGACCACCCGGAATCTGCAACACCCTGTAATAACCACTGGCAACTTCTTCAGGAAAAAACAACCAGTTATCCTTCAGTTTAACTTGTAAAGCTGCTGCCAGATCTTTAATCATCTCGCTGTAACTGGAATGTATATACTCAAAGGAAAACATAATTGGCTCCTTTAAATTACACAATCAAACAATCAAATGCAATGGGGTATTAATAACGAACGGGGTTTCTTTTGCTAAACCAGATGTACTGACGCACATTCATCCAAAAAGCAATAAAAAAATAAATGATCAGTGGAGATCCCATTGTAAGGAAGGAGATATAAATAAAGTACTTACGGATGGTACTGGTGGCAACCCCCATTCTTTCGCCTAACCAGGTGCAAACACCAAAAACATTCCATTCAATGATATGCCGTAAACGGTTCATACTATTTATTTACAGGTTAAAGATACTCCAATCAACAACTCTTTCATAAGGATGGTTAAAAAAGTTGATCATATTTCGGTAAATTCGCAGCACTTTTCGATGTGCCGATTTGGAAATAGGCCGATTTGGAAATAAAACCCCGGTATTACTGAAGCATCTGAGTTGTTGTATTTTCAATCATCACATCCTTAAAATTGCCAAATCTTCAAATTTATAACTATGGTATTCGATCTCAACCTCATCAAAAAAATGTACAGCGAAATGCCGGCAAAAGTGGATGCAGCACGTGAAGCGCTGGGCCGCCCCCTTACTCTGTCAGAGAAAATTTTATTTGCTCATCTGTGGCACGACGTAACTATCCAGGACTTTGAAAGAGGGAAAGCCTATGTTGATTTTGCCCCCGACCGTGTAGCCATGCAGGATGCTACGGCTCAAATGGCCCTGCTGCAGTTTGATACTACCGGTCGTAAAACGGTAGCTGTTCCATCAACTGTCCACTGCGATCACCTCATCATTGCCAAGCAGGAAGGCAAGGCCGACCTTGTAAAAGCTGTAACAGATAATGAAGAAGTCTATGATTTTTTATCTTCTATCTCCAATAAATACGGCATTGGTTTCTGGAAACCCGGTGCAGGCATTATTCACCAGGTAGTACTTGAAAATTATGCATTCCCCGGCGGTATGATGATTGGTACCGATAGCCATACAGTTAACGCTGGTGGTTTAGGAATGATTGCCATTGGCGTAGGTGGTGCTGATGCATGTGATGTAATGGCGGGTTTAAGTTGGGAACTGCTGATGCCGAAATTGATTGGTGTAAAGTTGACGGGCAAACTCAATGGCTGGACAGCCCCGAAAGATGTAATTCTGAAAGTAGCAGGCATCCTTACTGTAAAAGGTGGTACCAACGCCATTGTTGAATATTTTGGCGAAGGCGCTACAAGTATGAGTTGTACCGGTAAAGGAACCATTTGTAATATGGGGGCAGAAATTGGTGCAACCACTTCAACCTTTGGTTACGACGAAAGCATGAGCCGATACCTGAAAGCAACCGGTCGTGCAGAAGTGGCTGACGCTGCAGATAAAATCAAAGACTACTTAACAGGTGATGCAGATGTATATGCAAACCCTGAGAAATATTTCGACAAAGTCATTGAGATCAACCTGAGTGAATTAGAACCACATCTCAATGGACCTTTCACGCCTGATTTAGCTACGCCAATATCTCAAATGAAAGAAGCTGCCGCTAAAAACGGATGGCCTACAAAAATTGAAGTGGGTTTAATTGGAAGTTGTACCAATTCTTCTTATGAAGATATTAGTCGTGCTGTAAGCCTGGCAGAACAGGTAAGTTCAAAAGGTTTGAAATTAAAATCTGAATTTACGATTACACCCGGCAGCGAACTGGTAAGATATACCATTGAAAGAGATGGCTTCCTCGAAACATTTGAAAAAATTGGCGCTACTGTATTTGCCAATGCATGCGGCCCCTGTATTGGCATGTGGGAAAGAGTTGGTGCAGAAAAAGCAGAAAAAAATACCATCGTTCATTCCTTCAACAGGAATTTTGCAAAACGTGCTGATGGCAATCCCAACACCATGGCCTTTGTTGCAAGCCCTGAATTGGTTACTGCTTTAGCCATTGCAGGTGATCTTACGTTTAATCCCATTACGGATACATTAACCAATGAAAAAGGTGAACAGGTAAAACTCGATCCTCCCAGTGGTGATGAACTACCAACAAAAGGATTTGCAGTTGAAGATGCAGGTTACCAGGCTCCTGCAGCAGATGGAAGTACAGTTCAGTTAAACGTAAAAGCAGACAGTAAGCGTTTGCAATTATTATATCCATTTGCAGCATGGGAAGGTGTTGACATCAAAGGATTGAAATTATTGATCAAAGCAAAAGGGAAATGTACAACTGATCATATTTCAATGGCAGGTCCCTGGTTGAAATTCCGTGGTCATTTAGATAATATCAGTAACAACCTGTTGATTGGTGCAACCAATTTCTTTAATGAGAAAACAGATAACGTAAAGAACCAATTAACCGGCGAATACGGAACAGTACCAAATACACAGCGGGCGTATAAAGCTGCAGGTGTTGGAACCATTGTAGCAGGTGATGAAAATTATGGCGAGGGTTCTTCAAGAGAACATGCTGCCATGGAACCACGTCATTTGGGCGTTCGTGTGGTATTGGTAAAATCATTTGCACGTATTCACGAAACAAACCTGAAGAAGCAAGGTATGTTGGCATTAACGTTTGCTGACAAAGAAGATTACGATAAGATTCTTGAAGCCGATACCATTGATGTGATTGGTTTAACTTCTTTCGCACCTGGTGAACCTTTACAATTGGTATTAAACCATGCTGACGGAAGCAGTGATACGATCACTGTTAACCACAGTTACAATGCACAACAGATCGAGTGGTTTAAAGCCGGTGGTGCACTCAACGTAATTCGCTCAGAATTTGCAAAAGGATAATAACAACAATCGGGACGCTGCAAGCGGCCTGAACGATACATAAATAAAATCCCCCGGTACATCGGGGGATTTTTATCTTTCTTGATTTCAAATTGAATTACTATGAAAGAACAACGTACAAAAGAAGATTTCATGCGTGAGGCAATTCGTCTCTCTATTGAAAATGTAGAAAACGGACAGGGCGGCCCTTTTGCAGCGGTGATTGTAAAAGATGGACAAATCATTGCAAGTGGCGTGAATGAAGTAACAAGAAGTAATGATCCAACAGCACATGCAGAAGTAGTGGCTATCCGTAAAGCTTGCTCAACATTAAATTCATTTCAATTAAACGGTTGCGAAATTTATTGCAGTTGCGAACCCTGCCCCATGTGCCTCGGTGCCATTTATTGGGCAAGAGCGGCAAAAATTTATTTTGCTAATACGAAAGAAGATGCAGCCGCTGTTGATTTCGATGATCAGTTTATTTATGATGAAATAGATCTTTCTCATACAGCAAGAACGCTTACAACCCAACAACTGCTTCGGGAAGAAGCATTGGTTGCATTTGAGAAATGGAAAACAAGTCCGCTGAAGATGAAATACTGAAACAACAATTGAAATTGATAACTTTATAGCATGGGTGATGAGAAGAAAAAATACAGGCTTGATAAAACAGTATTCCAGGCGATGAGCGTGGAAGAGGCAGATTCGCATTACAGTAACTGGAAAAATAAATCATACAAAGAAAGACTTGAAGCAGGTTGTTATCTCGTTCAACAGTTTTATGACATTACACCACAAACCCCTGTAGACAAAACTGTATTCACAAAAAGAAAACATAAAAATGGCTGATATTTTCAATGAACATTTCAGAGAGTTTATTCAGGCTTTGAATGAACAGGAAGTCGAATATGTTTTGGTTGGAGGTATGGCCGTCATTTTACATGGTTATGTTAGAGGAACAGGTGACATGGATGTTTGGGTAAATAAAACAAAAGAGAATTATATAAGATTAAAGAAGGCATATCGGCAATTCGGGATGCCTTTGTTTGATATGACAGAAGCAAATTTTCTTGGCGACGAATATGATGTATTTGGAATAGGAGTGCAACCGGTTAAAATAGAAATCATGACAAATGTAAAAGGTTTGCTGTTTGATGAGACTTATGCAATGGCACAAACATATGAGGAGGATGGATTGAAGATAAAATTTATACATATCAATCATCTCATACAAGCAAAAAAAGCATCCGGACGTTTTAGAGATTTGGATGACATTGAGCAATTAACCAAAAAGTAAACTAGCCACTCATCATATCGAATTTTTTCTGTCCTTTCTCTGCCTAACTTTAAGCTACAAATTCAACAACATGAGAATCATTATCCTTTCAGTATTTCTTTTTTATTGTTCGCTTTCAACTATTGCACAACAAACACAAAAACCTCCTTTGCATGGCAAACAATGGATGGCTATTACCGGTAAACCATTGGCAGCAACAGCAGGCTCCATGATTTTTCAGAAAGGTGGAAATGCTGTGGATGCAGCATGCGCTATGTTAGGAGCAACCTGCACCATGTGGGATGTATTAAGCTGGGGTGGTGAAACACAGGCACTCATCTATAATCCTAAAACAGGAAAAGTAATAGGCATTAACGCATTGGGTGTTGCGCCAACAGGTGCTACTGCAGAATTTTATAAAAACAAAGGATATAATTTTCCTCCGCAGTATGGTCCGCTTTCAGCAGTTACACCAGGTACAGTTGGTGGTTTATGTTTAATGTTAGCAAACTATGGTACCATGAGTTTGAAAGAAGTGCTTGCACCATCCATGCAGTTAGCAGCAGGCTACCCTATTGATGCGCAAACAGCCAACAGTATGGAACGTGGTAAACAAATGATTAAAGAATGGCCTTACAGTAAAAAAGTTTTTCTTCCGCACCTTGGCGAAAAAAGAGAAGCTCCTGAAGCTGGTGAAATTTTTGTACAAAAAGATTTATTGGAAACCCTCACCAAAATGGTTGAAGCTGAACAGGAAGCGTTGAAAAAAGGTAAGAGTCGTAAAGAAGCCATCATGGCGGCTTATGATCGTTTTTATAAAGGTGATATTGCAAAAGAGTTTGTACGTGGTTGCCAGGAACAGGGTGGATTAATTACTATGAATGACCTGGCTAACTGGAAGCCGGTTGAAGAAGAACCCATGCATGTGAATTATAAAGGTGTTGAAGTATATAAATTGCAGCAATGGACACAAGGCCCCATGTTATTGCAAAGTCTCAACATCTTAGAAAATTTTGATTTGAAGAATATGGGTTATAACAGCACCAGATATATTCATACACTTTACCAAACAATGAATATGACTTTTGCTGATCGTGATTTTTATTATGGCGATCCTGCTTTTCCACCATCAGAACCAATGCAGGGATTGTTGAGTAAAGCCTATGCAAAGCAACGTGCAAAAATGATTTCAATGGAACGAAACATGCCCAACATTGGCCCCGGTGATCCTTATCCATTTGAAGGAAAAATAAATCCATACGTGGATGTATTGAAAAAAAGAGGATACAGTTTTGATACAACAAATAATAATCGTCCGGGTTTTATGCCGGCACATGATATAAGAAATACAACTTCTTTTAATTATAAATTAATCGGTGATTCAAATAAGCCTGGGCTGAGCGATGATGGCCTCACCCCTCCGGGGGAGGACGGGAGTGGGCTATATATGGAACGTTTGTGGGCCGGCACAACATCTGTTGAAGCTGCAGATGCGGAAGGCTGGGTGGTTTCCATTACTCCATCTGGCGGATGGTTGCCTGCAACCATTGCCGGGAATACAGGAGTTGGCATGAGCCAGCGTGGACAAAGTTTTGTATTGGATGCATCTTTAAATCCCTTTAATGTAATTGAACCGGGTAAGCGTCCGAGGGTAACCTTAACACCAACCATGGCATTGAAAGATGGTAAACCATTTCTGTCTTTTGCTGTGCAAGGTGGCGACACACAAGAGCAAAACTTGTTACAGTTTTTTTTAAACATTGTTGAGTTTGGTATGACGGTACAGGAATCATGCGAAGCTGCCAACATTAATACCAATCAATTATGGTTATCCTTGGGCGGATTAACAATAGCTGACAGGCAACCAAGACCGGGTCATCTTTTACTTCACAGCAATACTCCGGAGTGGGTACGAAAAGAATTAAGACAGATGGGCTATACCCTAACATTTGATGACAGAACAAGTGGACCAATCAATGCTATATGGTTCGATTGGAAGCATAAAAGCTTTTGGGGCGGCAGCTCTAATCATGGAGAGGATTATGGCATAGGTTGGTAATGAATACTTGCCCCTAAATACTACAGCTGATTTGGTAGTTACTGTTGCATAGATTTGTGTTGAAGTACCGTCCCTCTCTTTTTGGAGAGGGAAAGAGGGTGAGGTCGTTTTTGGGCAGCAGTAATCATGGTGAAGATTATGGTATAGGCTGGTAACACCCCGTCTGACCTGCCTGCTGGCAGGCGTCCTCGTCTGACGGGTATTGCAACAAACCAACTCAATTAACCTGGTTCACTTATGCATTCATCTCTTATCCCGCTTATAAAATCATTCGAGCAGCATGCCAACACTGTACATGCAGAAGGTATGAAAGCATATATGTTGAACCAGTTTGATTTTTATGGTTTGAAAGCTCCTGTATGGCGCAAACTCAGCAAAGAATATTTCAAAAAGTCTTTACTGCCTTTTGAGGAAGTTGAAACAATTATTAAAGACTGTTGGCAACATCCGAAAAGGGAAATGCAGTATGTAGCTATTGAATTGCTGGCTTGTTATCAAAAACAATGGAAGAAAGAAACCATCAGAATGATTGAACATATCATTACACATAAAAGCTGGTGGGAAACGGTTGATCATACAGCTACTGCATTAACAGGTCCTTTCTTTAAAAAGTTCCCCGAACTGAAAAAGAAGATCACTGCTGACTGGAATAACAGTAATAACATGTGGCTGCAACGGAGCAGTATCATGTTTCAGAAAATGTATAAAAAAGAAACGGATACAGATTTATTGAGCAAACATATTCTTCACCTCAAACATTCCAAAGAGTTTTTTATTCAGAAAGCAATCGGCTGGGCATTAAGAGAATATTCTAAAACAAATCCTGCCTGGGTAAACATGTTCGTAAAAAAAGCTTCCCTTTCACCGTTGAGTAAAAGGGAAGCTTTGAAAAGAATCATTCAGGAATGAAAAAAATAATTATTGTTTACTGAATTGCGAGTAAAACCGTTTACCGCTTTGCGGATGATACAGTTCAATAAAATAAGAACCCCTCACAAGGCTTTTAATATTAATAATTGAATTCAAAGATGAAGTATTTGCAGTCAATACCATTCGTCCTTCATTACTGTAAACCCTGCATACATAACTTCCATTGATCAGCGGTGCTTTAAACCGGATAAAATCACTGGTTGGGTTAGGGAATATTTTCACCGCATGTTGCTGAGCACTACCCGGCCTTACCATTCTTATATCGCTGTAAGTAATCACCTGATCAACCCCAACTATTTTTACCCTGTAGTATAACTTCATATCCCTGGAAGTAATTTTATCTTTAAACTGGTAAAGCGTAGTTGAATTTTTATTATCACTCATAATCAAACCAACCGTTTTGAAACTTCCATTTTCTTCTTTACGTTCAATTTCATAATGATCAACGAGCTCATTGTGTTCAACTTTCCAATCAAGCGCAACATGATCATTTCTTTCTTCCGCATCAAGCTTTGTAACTTTTCCTGAAAGAACACCATTAATAGGATTAATAAAATTTACATTGCTTCCAGAAACAACTACCGGATTCGGATTTCCTGATGTAGCGCAACCTGCATTAGCATAATCAAATGGTTGATAAGGATTGCTCGTATTTCCCTGCCTGATAATTACTATAGCAATTTCTTTGAAAGGATCAGTTAATACACCATTATGGCCACCGTTATCTTTTGTAAAAAACTGGGCGATGAATTCTGGGTCACCCCATCCGTAAGAACCGGGTTCATTTAGATGATAATAACTTGGATTAGAATTTACCAACGTGAAATAAATGTCAATTAAAACTTTCATCTGATTAGCTCCAATAATATTTGCATTGTTACATATATCAGTAGAGCGATTAATATAAATCATGCTCAGGGTTTTAGAACCTGCAGGACTGGCGATAGTAGCGCTACGTGTAGCAGGAGATTCCCATGTAAAACCATTGGGTGTATTTGAATCAGGGTCTATAAATGAAAGAAAGCTGGCATCATTTAATCCTGGACTTGCCCCATTATTCATATAACTCGTATATCCATCATATGAAACCGCAAGTGGGTTAAATTGAATGCCAAATCGCATTCCCGCTAATTGAATGGGGGCCGGCGAACCTGTTGGATTGCGTAAGGCTAAACGGATAATAACTCTATTGGTGCTATTGTCGTATAAACAATTCCCTTTTATTTCTGCACCTTGTGCAAAAGAAAACTGGACAGTTAGCATTACAACCAGAAACAAGAGTAACTTTCTAATCATGTTAGTTACGTTTAAATTGTTAACTGGTTTCCGTAGGTGTGGGAGATTAAAGGTTCGGTTTTTCAGTGGAAGGTTGACTGCAAAACTATACAAACCTTTTGAGTGTTGCAACAGTTATTAAAAATAATTCCACTTTAAAAACGGTGTTTTTATCGTAGTTCTACGAGTTTTAGAGCCTTTTCAGTCTTTTACTTCAAACCAAACCTTTTTTCCGTCTTCAGCCGGGCCATTATAATTGATTGTAAGCTCCTCCCCCGCTTCAATTGGCCTCACGGTTTTAATAAACATCAATTCATCCTCAAACTCCATAAAGTATTCACAATTGCTTTTGTAGGAATGATTATAAACCGCTATCCAGCCCAATCCCATGGCGCATTGATCTTTGTGAACACCCCATTCAAAAATATAATCATGGAGCAATGTCTGGTCGAGTAATTTTCGATCTTCTGCACTCATTACGATGACCGGGGCAATTTCGATAACCGTATCGGCTTCAATTTTTTCACCGGTAAAAATTCCCTTGCCCTTCGCTACCGTTTCAGCTATAAATAAAAATTGGAGACGCATAAATGAAGTTTGTGTTTGTATAAATCCACTTTCATTCAAAGAAACTAACTTTAGCCAAATTGAAGAAATATGAGTCTTGAACTGGAACAGGACCTGTCGTTAAAAGAACAGTTTGAATTGCTGATGACAAAAGCTGATAAGCTTGATATACAGGAATTTCTCAACAATCAAAACATCAGCGATGTGGCCGAACTGGTTGACGAATTTCCCGATTATGAAAGCCAGATACTTGCCAATATGAGCATGCACAGGGCTGCAAGCGTGTTTAAAATTCTGGATCTGCCAACACAAAAACAGATCATAAAAGAGCTGCCTCCTTTTAAAACAGCAGAGCTTTTAAATGAACTGCCTGCAGATGACCGTACTTCCTTCCTGGAAGAATTGCCCAGCAATGTTGTACGGGAACTGATCAAATTACTGAACCCTGAAGAACGCAAAGTTACTCTTTCACTTTTAGGATATCCTGAAAACAGTATCGGTCGTTTAATGACACCTGATTATGTCTATATCTATCCGCACAATACCATTGCAGAAGTTTTTGATACCATCCGTAAATATGGAAAAGATAGTGAAACCATCAATGTGCTTTATATCATCAATGATAAAGGTGAACTGCTGGATGATATGCGTATCAGGGATATTATTCTTGCTTCACCTGATAAAACAGTAGAAGAATTGATGGACGAACGATTTATCGCATTGCATGTATATGATGATCAGGAAACGGCCAATGAAGCCTTTAAAATGAATAACCGTGTGGCTTTACCCGTTGTAAGCCAAAGCAACAAACTGCTGGGTATTGTTACTATTGATGACGTTTTGTGGATGGCCAATGAAGAATTTAGTGAAGACATGCAAAAGATGGGTGGTACCGAAGCATTGGACGAGCCTTATATTGAAACCCCCATTTTTAAGCTCTTCAAAAAAAGAGTTGTTTGGCTCATCATTTTATTTTTTGGTGAGTTGATGACCATTTCGGCCATGCAAAGTTATCAGGAAGAAATAGCCAAAGTCGTGATCCTGGCAACTTTTATACCGTTGATCATTTCAAGTGGTGGTAACAGCGGATCGCAGGCATCTACATTAATCATCCAGGCGATGGCATTGGGAGAAATCAGTATTGCAGACTGGTGGCGTATTATGAAACGTGAAATTTTTTCCGGCTTATTATTAGGTGTTTCACTTTGTTTGCTTGCATTCACAGTCATCTGGGTATGGCAACTGTTTTCTGATTCATTTGGCGAACACCCCACCCTGATTGGTCTTACAGTTGGGTGTTCCTTAATAGGCGTTGTATTATGGGGCACATTAATGGGTTCCATGTTACCCCTCATACTGAAAAAATCAGGCGCCGATCCAGCCACATCCTCCACTCCATTTGTAGCTACATTGGTTGATGTTACCGGATTACTGATCTATTTTTCGATGGCTTTTCTTTTTTTAAAAGGGGTTTTGTTGTAAAAAAGCACAACTGTGTATCAACAAAGTTTACAAACCCATTCATCCAAAAAAACAGAAGCACCAACCCTTTTACTTATTTTTGAAAAATGGAAGTGAACGCTGCATTGATAAATCAATTAAGCCATCTTGCCCGCCTTACAATAAAGCCGGAAGAAAAAGAAAAACTGCAGCAGGATATGCAGCAAATGATCGGCTTTATAGAAAAGCTGCAGGAACTGGATACAACAGGTATTGAGCCCCTCGTACATTTAACTGAAGAAATTAATCAATTACGGGATGATGAAGTGAAAGGTTCGGTAACGAGAGCAGAAGCATTGCAAAATGCAGCCTTGAAAAATGACAGCTTCTTTATGGTTCCTAAAGTGATCAAAAAATAATTTTATATTCACCGCTTATGCCAACTGTTATACATCTTGAAGAGTTGAGAAAAAGTTATTATCTCGGTAAACAGGAGCTCCCTGTTTTAAAAGGAATTGATCTGGAAATTAATAAAAATGAATTTGTTGCTTTGATGGGCCCCTCGGGTTCGGGCAAGAGTACATTAATGAATATTCTTGGTTGCTTAGATACATTAACCGATGGCAAATACATTCTTAATGGAAAAGATGTAAGTAAAATGGTTGATAATGACCTGGCTGAAATCCGTAACCAGGAGATTGGATTTGTTTTTCAGCAATTCAACCTGTTACCCCGTTTATCTGCATTGGAAAATGTGGCCCTGCCATTAATCTATGCCGGTGTTCCTAAAAAAGAACGGAATGAAAGAGCATTGGAAATGCTGAACAAAGTAAACCTTGCCGATCGGTCGCATCACAAATCGAACGAATTAAGTGGTGGACAAATTCAACGTGTGGCCATTGCACGTGCATTGGTCAATAATCCATCGATCATTTTAGCCGATGAACCAACGGGTAACCTCGATAGTAAAACTTCAGTTGAAATCATGAACCTTATTACCGAAATTCATCAACTCGGTAACACGGTTATATTGGTTACACATGAAGAAGATATTGCCCATTATGCCAAACGTGTTGTGCGATTGAGAGATGGTATGATTGAAAGTGATACCCCAACCCCGCTTTATACCGGAACCGGCGTGCCTAAAGGATCTCATCATACAACCACATAAAATTCTATGTTGCCCGGCAACATTTTTTCTTTTAACACAACGATGTTCATTTAGTTTTGTATAACATCATTATTCATTTATAACTTCTTTTAGGGCTGGGGCATGGCATCAAAAATTTATACTAAAACAGGTGATCTGGGCAAAACCAGTTTAATTGGCGGAACAAAAGTTCCCAAAAGTCATCTCCGGATTGAAACCTACGGCACAGTGGATGAACTCAATTCCTATATTGGTTTAGTTGCAGATCATGTAGCCGATGTGCATACAAAAGCCATACTGAAAGAAGTACAGGACCGTTTGTTTACTGTTGGCTCTTCTTTGGCTTGTGATCCGGAGAAAGAACCGAAAATGAAAATTCCCGATCTCAAAGAAAGTGATATCGTATTACTTGAAAAAGAAATCGACCAAATGAGTGACGCCATTCCGGCGATGAAGTTTTTTATTCTTCCTGGTGGTCACGTATCAGTTAGTACCATCCATGTGGCAAGATGTGTTTGCAGGAGATGCGAACGATTATGTGTACACATGCAGCAGGAAGAAATGTTTGTTGATCCATTGGTCATTAAATACATCAATCGTTTAAGCGATTTCTTATTTATACTTGCCCGTTATACGGGTCATCAACTGGGAGTGGAAGAAATTCCATGGAAGCCTAGAGTTTGAGAAAAGCCCCCATCCACTAAAGGGGTGTCAATATACCTGCTGACAATTAAACCTAATGAATCAGCCATGAATGATTTTTCTTATTACGTTTACCAAAAGTTAATAAAAAAAATTCCTGAGTGTGGGAATACAGAATCTAATTCTTCTGAATTTTTAGAATTAAATATTTCTGCACCTTATAATGCCTTAATAGGTGGACTTGTCATACAAACAACAGAAGACAATTGCATCTGGATAAGAAGTCATCACCCATATACTGGATATTCGATTGATACAACAGAAGAAATGATAAAAGTAATTACAGGCGTTTTATCCAATCAAATATTGTGGGTTGTAGGCTTTAAATCTGATGAATGGTTTCAGACAACATTAATAAATGATATAAATGATTTGAAAACTGAGAAGGGAGTAAAATATCAAATACTTTCATGGAGTGGTAAACTTGATAAAGTGGTTAATACTTAAATCAATCTAAAAATTACTTTGAGTGCTGCCTTACCCCCCTTAAGGGGTTGGGGGGCAAAATTCTTCCATCCTTCATATGAATCGTTCTGTCACATTGAGCAGCGAGTTCTTCATTGTGTGTTACAATCAAAAAAGTTTGATTGAATTGTTTGCGCAGATCAAAAAATAACTGATGCAATTCTTTCGCATGTGCACTATCAAGGTTCCCCGTTGGCTCATCAGCCATAATAATATCGGGGTTATTGATCAGGGCCCTTGCAACTGCTACCCGTTGCTGTTCACCACCTGAAAGTTCAGAGGGTCTGTTCTCCATTCTGTTTTCCAAACCCAACAATTTCAGTAATTCTTTTGCCCGTTCCTCCACCTCTTTTTTCTTTCGGTTACCCAGCCATCCGGGAATACAAACATTCTCCAATGCGGTAAATTCGGGTAATAAATGATGAAACTGGAAAACAAAGCCAATATGCTTATTCCGGAACCCGGCCAATTCCTTACCCCGTAAATTATTTACCCTGGTGCCGTTGAGCAGTACTTCTCCGGCATCAGGTTCATCCAATGTTCCAAGAATATGCAATAAGGTACTTTTACCGGCACCGCTGCTTCCAACAAGGCTTACAATTTCGCCCTTTTCTATCTGCAAATCCACTCCCTTCAACACTTCCAGGCTTCCATATCGTTTGGTAATCTGTTTACAACTGAGCATTTCTGTGAACTTCGTTTTTACAAACCTAAGGCATTGAAACCTGATGCCCATAGCCGCTGCTGAAAAATCTTAAAAACCGCTTATACACAGCCTTAACAAAGCATATTTGGTTATTTCAGCAGGAAAGTTACATTTGCGAAAAATTAAAGGGTTTACCTTATGTTCTGGACACTTGAATTAGCATCGTATCTCGAAGACGCTCCCTGGCCTGCTACCAAGGATGAATTGATTGATTTTTCCATCCGTAGCGGCGCTCCTATTGAAGTAGTAGAAAATATACAGGAACTGGATGATGAAGGCGAAATATATGAAAGTATTGATGATATCTGGCCCGATTATCCAAGCCAGGAAGATTTCTTTTTTAATGAAGATGAATATTAAATAGCCGCAAGCTTTTAGCTGATAGCTAATATTAAATCATTGAATCCCGACGTTCCGGTCGGGATTTATTTTTTTGTCTGCTCACCAACTTTGGCAAAGTTCATCAACCTGCAATTATTCAATTGTGTATTTACAACTTTGCCAAAGTTAAAATCACCCCGCACATGCCTTTATTTTTCCATCTGCTCAATAACCTCAGCAGTAACACCTGTAAAACTGAAACCTCCATCATGGAAAAGATTCTGCATGGTTACCATCCGGGTCATATCACTAAACATCAAAGCAATATAATTGGCACAATCTTCTGATGTAGCATTACCAAGCGGACTCATTTTTTCTGCATAGTTGATGAATCCATCAAATCCTTTAACCCCACTGCCGGCTGTTGTTCTAGTAGGTGATTGCGAAATGGTATTCACTCTCACTTTATTCTTTACACCATAATGATAACCAAAACTGCGGGTGATACTCTCCAGCAAAGCCTTTGCATCAGCCATTTCATTATAATCAGGAAACACCCTTTGTGCGGCAATATAAGTAAGTGCTATTACACTCCCCCATTCATTTAACGCATCAAGGTCCCATGCCGTACGCAACATACGATGCAGACTAACTGCAGATATATCATTTGATTTTTGATTCCATTCGTAATTCATCTCCGTATAATGTTTGCCTTTGCGAACATTAATACCCATACCAATGCTATGTAACACGAAATCAACTTTGCCACCAAAATGCTCCATTGATTTTTCAAAGAGATTTTTAAGATCATCCATATTGGTTACATCAGCACCAATAACTGGAGCATTGCCGCATGTTTCGGCCAGCTTATTGATCTCACCCATCCGCAAAGCAACAGGTGCGTTGGACAATACGATCTGTGCCCCTTCTTCATAGCATTTCAAAGCCGTTTTCCACGCAATTGATTTTTCATCCAGTGCACCGAAGATGATTCCTTTTTTCCCTTTCAATAATTGATGACTCATAACATTGATTTGGGTCAAAAATAAGGAAGATGGAGGAAATAAAGCCCATCAGTAACAGTACAGCAAACAATCATTCTTTACCTTCCTGTAAAACCATATTTGCATTGCATAGAAGTTTGATACTTTTGCAGCCATCACTTAAACCCTTTTTCATTGAACAATCTATTAATTGAACAGATCAAAACAGTTTTTGCTGAACGGTTTACAACGCAACCGGCCATTTATTTCTCTCCTGGTCGTATCAACCTGATTGGTGAGCATATTGATTACAACGATGGGTTTGTAATGCCTGCAGCTATTAATAAAGGCGTTTATTATGCAATCGCACCAAACAACAGCGATGTGTGTAATTTTTTCAGTATTGATTTTAATGAATCATTGAGCATCCGTTTGCAGGATATTCAACCAAAAGAAGATTGGAAAAATTATGTGCTGAGTGTGCTGAATCAATTCATCATAGCGGGAAAAAAGATTGCTGGTATTGATTGTGTTTTTGCAGGCGATATTCCACGGGGATCGGGCATGTCTTCTTCTGCTGCTGTTGAAGGTGGATTGGCTTTTGCATTAAATGAATTATTTGAGTGTGGATATAACCGCAAAGAACTGGCTCAATTGAATCAACGGGCCGAACATGATTATCCCAATGTAAAATGCGGTATCATGGACCAGTTTGCCAATATGAATGGCAAAAAAGATGCGGTGATTTTACTTGACTGCAAATCATTGGAGCATCAATACTTCCCCATTCAGCTCGATGGATACACTATTGTATTGATCAACTCTAATGTTCACCATTCGCTTGCGTCATCGGCTTACAATAAAAGAAGAAGTGAGTGTGAAGAAGGTTTGATGCTGATGGGTACCGACAGTGCTGTGCGTTCTTTCCGTGATGTAACAAAATGGGAAGACCTCTTAGTTTATGAAAGCATGATGGGTGAAGAAGTATATATGCGATGTTTATTTGTGGTGGAAGAAATAGACCGCACACAACAGGCTGCAAAATTGTTGCAGCAAAACGATTTGAAAGGGTTTGGACAACTGATGTATAAAACACATGAAGGGTTGAGTAAACTGTACCAGGTAAGTTGTGACGAACTTGATTATTTAGTTGGCCTGACAAAAAACAATGAAGCTGTCATTGGTTCAAGGTTGATGGGTGGAGGCTTTGGCGGCTGCACGATTAATATTGTTGCCAATGAAGCAATAGAGTCTTTTATTGCAAATACGCTTGCTGCTTATAAAGAAAAATTCAATATTGATGCGGAAGCATATATTGTGCAGACAGATGATGGAACAAGAAGAATATAATTTCTATTCAACTTTGGCAAAGTTGTAAGAACCTGATTGTATAAATACTTAATGCTTAAACTTTGCCAAAGTTTATTCAAAATTTTTTACTGCGCCAAACTGATATTAATCTGCAAACCTGCTCTTGTATTTACCACAGGCGGTGGTGTAGCAATATAACCTACTACCCTGTTCTGCTCAAAGAACAAACGCAAACGGATACGGTTGTTGAGTACATAATCTATGGATGGACTAATGGTCAATACTTTTTGACCCCCGGTAGGAATGGTGTTACGCTGATCTAAGATATTATTAGAAGTAGCATTGTCACGGTATGTTAAATCAAAACGGAAACTAAGATCGTTCTCCAGTGTTTTAGAATCCTTTTTACTGAACGGAATTTTAAACGGCATCTTCAATCCACGTTTGCGCCAGCCTGCACCAACAGTTATATCAACGCTGCGTATTTCGCTCACCTGGAAATCAATCAAACTTAAACTGATGGTTCTGCTTCTGCCATAATCAATTTTAAAATTCAGTTGATTGGTGAGCTGTACATCAATGCCAACCAATGGCGAGAAACGTTCACTGATGGTTACATTGGGAACTAAGAAGTAAGGAACAAAGTTGTTCGATACGGTATCAATAAACGAGGGAAAGCCTAATCCAAATTGATCAGCATACAACAAAGCAGATGTAAAATTATTCATGCTCAGGTTGCTGCTGTAACCATGCGAAATAGTAAAATTGGTAAAGATCTTTTCCAACCCCGGTATCCTTGACAAACCATTATACGTTAAGCGCCAGTTGGGCTTTGGTATATAACGTTTGAATGGATTATCACTGACACGTTTATTGCTTTCATCAATCAACCCAACCTTTAACGCATCCTGGTTCGTATAAGCAGCAATGAATGCAGGGATGAGCACATCCTGTGAATATTTTCCATAGCCTTTATAATAATCACCAATTAATTGACCGCCTGCATAAGGATTGGCCAATCCTAAACGCTGCGATAAAATTTTACGGTTCTCTTCAAACTGCAGGAACGATTGGCCGGGTGTTGTTACAGAATATTTTCTGAACATCGTTTGATAAGAGATGAAAGTAATATCAAAACCTCCTGCTGCTAACGGGCTTAGGTGACCGAAAGTACCATTACCTGTTGTATCCTTAAACAATTCAGAATAATTTTTGCTGAATGAACGGCTGAGGTTTAAATCAATGGTGAAGTCACGGATGGGTTCAACGGTAGCTTCCACTTTTAATTCCTGGCGATAACTTTGTGTAAACAGGAAATTAAAGTTGGTATCTTTTGTAATCCAACCTTTTCTCGCAGCTTCGTTCAACCAACCGGCTTCGGGTTGTTTCCCAAATACATAAGCCATACTTGGTGCACGGGTTCTCCAATTTTGCCCAATGAATTGCGGGCTATCAATATAACCCGGAATCCTTGAGTTGAACGTTTCGTTATAATTGATATTAATATTCTTGATGGATGTCAGCAATCGTCCAAATGCTTTGGCTGCTCCGCCTGGTTCAAACTGAATGCCTTTATCTTTTTTCGCTTCCAGCCTGTTAAGCCTGCGGAAAAGTTTGGCGATATATTGTTTGCTTTTACCAACTGTATCTTTTGGATTGAATTTGATATTGGGTGATGCCAGTACAGGTTTTTTGTTTGGATCTTTTTGTGTTTCCAATGAACGGAGGAATCTTGATTTCTGATACAGCCTGGTAAAATCAAGCTGCCCTGTAAATACTCTTGCCTGTGAATTTTCAATGGTATTACCGAGGTTCACTGCCAAACGTGAAGCGCCGATCCAATTGTAAGTAGTGGAGTAATTGAATCGGGCAGTTGTCCAATCCAATGCAGGAATTTTTGCCAACGGTAAATTATAAGATGCATTGGCGGTTTGGCGATAGATCACATTCCGTCCACCCTTTAAAAAGTTTCTACGGATAGAATCTTTCTTTTCTTTTGTATCCAATCTTCCTATTGGTTCATCAATCCTTGCATTATTGGTTGCACTGAAATCAAGGTTAATGGAACGTGTCAAATCCCAACGCATATTGTAAACACGATCAAACACAAAATACTTATCATAGGTTTCAGGAATCTTAAACGGACTTGGAGCAATACCGGGTATGGTTACTTCTCTTGCACGTGCTGCACCAAACTGCCTGTTTACGTCGGCCCTGAAACTTAAAAGGCTTGGACGATAGTTGAAATTAAAATCTTTAATGATGTTCCACCAGGGGCTTCTGTACTTGATGATTTTTTTAAACGGCTCCACAAACTTCGGTTGTGGTGCATAGTTATAACCCATCCCCCCATAATGTTTTTCAATAACATCACTTTCAATCAACGGATTTCGTTTTTCAGTTTTGGTATAAGAATAACTTACATCAAAGTTTGATACGTCGTAAATCTTTGCAGGCTTTCCATTGGTCTTGTTCTTCCGCATATTGGTTACATTCACCGATGTAATAGCTGCAAAATCCTGTGCAATATTTTTGATGGAATCTTTATTGTTGGTGGTCTTTAATTTGTCTTTAAGTTTTACATCCTGGTCATAAGGATCATATTCAGGATTCATCACCGTTTGTGAATAGCTGGCATAAAAAGGAATATCAATCCCTGCTTTCTTTGGTAACAGTTTTCCTAATTGCAAGTTGGCAGCTACATCAAACTGGTAAAAGAATTCACGGCTTCGTTCATTTACTCTTTGTTCAATGGTACCAAAACCGGCACTACGTGCAGAGCCTGATACAGTAAGTGTTCCCAGATCGGCGAGTTGAATATCCATTCTTCCTGTTCCTGCCCATCCACCTTTTTCATCCAAACCACTTAACCGAAGTTCATTGATCCATACTTCAGCACAAACAATTGCCGTATTATCGTTCTTATTATTTTCAACACCTACCAGGAATCCTTTTACTTCTCCCAGATTCGGATTACCCATTACACTCCAACGGATACCATTGCCCCTGTCTTCAGAAAAAAGATTGGCAACCGAACCACTGCGTCTTAATTTAAAGCGAACCAACTCTTCCAGGTTTACATCAAACTGGTTGGCGTTGGGCCATTGTGCACTGGAATCATCGTCAGGTTTAGGTCTTGGATAATATCCCCACTTGGTTACTTTCAATGGCATCCGTACTTCATAATAGTTGTTGATGAAGTCGGTACCAAAACGAATGACTGCCAATACCTCTCCATCTCTTAAAGCATCAACCTTACCTCTCGACTCTGTATGCATAAACATACGTACACGTTTATACTGACGCAGATCAAGATTGGTTGATTTGAAAACGGCACGGCTATCACCATCCTGCAAATCGCACAACTGCAAACTGAGTGATGCTTCATTCTGCAAAAGGTTAATGCCATTGTTACTTAACTGCTGCACCCGTTCAACACCTTGCGGAGTAACATAGTTAACAGGCGTGCGGTTATCATTCTCTTCAATATTTACAGCCGTAACATTAAATGATGTAGTACCGATATTTTGTAAAGGCTTGTACACGCCCATTGTATCTAATGCATACTGGAAAGAACGCCATGTATTACGCACCAGTTCTAACTTTCCAAAACGTACAACCGTGTTATCTTGAAACCCGGTCATAAACATCCGCATAAAACGGATGGATTTAAAATCAGGAATATTGCCCACCTTCTGTTCATATTGTTTGATGGGGATGCGGAAGAGATACCAGGTTTCTTTTCTTGAATTTCCATCAGCGAGTTTTACATCTACTTCTCTTCTGTCTGCAATATAGTTTTGCCCCACCTGCATCAATGGATCATTCTTGGGTCTTAACTCAAGATGGTATTGAAAAAATTCTTCTACTTCATTCAATGTATTGTCCCTGTTGAGATCTTCATTATCGGGATACAAGGTTGATGCAGATGTGTATTCAATATTATTATTTGCAACCGGGCTGTTACCCTGCGGGTTGTTGAAATTTTTATAACGCTCTAAAATGCCTGTATTATCCGATTGACCTTCACGAAAGTGCTGATAGTTATCACTGCTTGGATCAGTGAACAAAGATTGATAGGCTGCTCCGCTTCCAATGATACTGTTAATACCTGAAAGAAATTGTGCATACATTTTTTGTTCTGATGTATCTGTTCGTCCATCAAAACCAACATCCTGTTGTGAACGCTCTTCTACAATATTACTGAAGGCCTGTGCTATCTGAATTGGATTGCGTGGTACTCTCGACCAGTTGCTGGTATCTTCTCTTGCCGGTGTTTGAATAGTGCTTAATCCGTTTTCATAAAAACGGCGCCCATCTTTTAAAATGTCTTCTGAAATATTTCCGAGGTTGAAATATAATTGTCCGCCTGTACTGGTTGGATTCAAAATAAAAGGATCCTGCACCCATGTTTCAATGAATTCAATATTGTTGGTTTCAAAATCAATCTGGTCTATGGCACGCATAATACCACCCCACCTGTTTTTAGGATTTAATAACTTACCATTGCTGGGATTGATACTTCCGCTTCTTGCATCATAATTATATGGACCTCTGTCGGATGGAAAGAACGATAGATCAAAAGTGATCAATTGATTTTGCCCGAGATCAGGTGTTACCTGTGGAAATATTTCCTGGCGGTTAACAAAACGTACTCGTGGATCAGACAACTCAGTTAAATTATTTCCTAACGGATTATTAGGATCACGACGTTGCTGCAATACCGGTTCAATATTATACCAGGCCATTTTAGCACGGTTGTATCCATATCGTAGATCATTCACCAAACCAGCTTCAGGAAATAATTCTACTCCAAAACGATCCTGTGCTTTATATGGTGTGGATGCTAATGTCCATGCAATAAACGGAAAGCGAAGATCAATACCATTTCGGGTGCCTTCAAAATCATCAATATAAATTAAACCACCCCCACCTTTTTCAGGACGAATTTGTTTCGCCGTACTGGGAATGATTTGTGCGGCTTCTCCATATAAATTAATGGCTGATGTTTGACGGGTTGTATAAAAAGGTAACACATCGAGCCATTTGCTGAGTCGTTTCCAATCGCTGCGATAATTGATATCAGCACCAATCATAGTATTGCGGATGGGATCATCACCATAATTCATTTTGGTAAAGAAAGGACGTTCACCCAAGCGCATCACCGCTGCACCTATGCTTAATTGTTTTGTTTGACGTTCTATTGCACGGTAATCCAAACGCAACGCCATGAAGTTGCGGTTCTGCATACCAAATGTTGCATTGTTTTCAAACCCAACATTAATTGGCACACCTGAATTAACAATGGCCTGGTTAATGATCTTGACTGTTCCTAAATTATAATCAACAGTATAATCAACATTCTCTCTTAAAATTTGTCCGCCTGCGGTAACAGATACTGAACCTTGTGGAACGTTGAAAGCTCCTAAAGGAATATCCCCACTTCCACCGGCACTGCGGCTTGCGCCTTTAAATACAAAACGATTTAATTGCGGCGATTGCTGTGCAACCCATTTAATAGAATCGTACAAAGGATAGAACAAATATTTCTGGCGAAGTATAGTTGAATCGGGTCCACGGAAAATATAGTTGAGGTCTTTACCAAATGGCTCAAGCAATGGAAAAATGACACGGCTTAATTGTGAGTTGACGGTAAACCCTTCTACATAATCAAACACACCATCAGGCTGTGGATCGTTTTGATTATTCAGGCGATCAAGATTTACCAGTTCAATAATGGGTCTTCCTTTTTCTTCGCCTTCAGGAATATATCTTTTTTCACCACCACCCGGTTCCTGGTAAAGAATGTTGAGTTTAAAATCTCTGCGTTCTAATTGACCAAAACCAACAGAGTACACGTTCTTCATCATCAAATCCCAGATAGGCAACAACGGACGTTGCGAAGTTGCTTTCAACATTTTCAGGAACAATACTTTTTGTGTTCCGCTGTTATTGGCAGTAGTATCGGGTGTTACATCATTGGAGAATTCACCTACCGTATAAATCTTTCCATTTACACTGTATTGAAAAGCTACACCTAACACTTCATCGGGTTGCAATACTGTATTAAGCGAAATAAAACCGATCTGCGAATTGAAATAATATTCTTCGGGTCTTAACTTTCTTGCAAAAGTGCGTTCAAAATCCTGAACCGCTGTTAATCCATAACTGGTTAAACGATTAGTGACCAATGAAGCATCTCTTGTAGCAGGATCATTAATCATTCGTTGATAAAGATCATTGGCAGCATTGAACGGATAATCTGAACTTGTAAGCGAATTGATATTCGGATTATAAGGTTGATATTCTCCCAAATCCATTAATGCAACTACATTCCTGTTTTCTGTAGTTGAACCAGTTCTGTTGGTAACCCAAACTTCCATGCGAAGAATCTGCACCGGTGTAGTTACAGCCGGAATATTCTTCATGTTCTTATTAAAATTATTACGGAAATATTGTGCTAAGAGGAAGTGGCGGTTCTCTTCATATTCATCGGCTTTTACAATAAACTGTTGCAAACCGGTACCACCGGATAATTGCACCTGCTGCCTG
>JAYUTS010000052.1:0-9790 GCA_043754995.1 Chitinophagaceae bacterium | reverse complement strand
CTTTCATGGACTGCAACACTTCTCCATCAAATCCAATCCCAACTCCGTTGATATACAATGTATCATTGCAGGAAGCTGCATCAACAGGCTGTGGGCTTGATTGCAATACGATTTCAAATTGTTCTTCAACTGAACAATCACCATAAAGTTTCCACGCAAAATCATTGCCTGTTCCTCCTTTGAAAATAGCTAAGGGAAGATCTATTGAAGGATAATGATTTATAAAATAGTTCATGGTTCCATCGCCACCAATAATCCATACATCGGTAGCCCCTTCGAAGGAAACGGGCCAGTCATGAATAAACAACTCATGACCAATTGCTCTTTGTTTCAGCAGGGAAGAAAGTTGATTGCAAAGCTTCAGTGATTTTCCTTTGCCTGCATTTGGATTTACTACCACGGCAATCTGTTGTTGCATGCAAGTATCTTCTTACTAAATGTAACCTGTTGTGCTGTTAATCTTAATTGATTTTCAGCCGTTGCTTTGTAAACTTAGTGTAAATCTTTGTGTTTGTGCTACCCAAAAAATCGTTGAAGAAAAAGTGTAACACGAAGAACACAAAGTAAGCACAAAGGTTACAAGAGTGCCCGGAATGATATAATTCTTTAATAGCACAACACGTTACATGTAATGATAAATTGATTACCTGAATAGAGAAAAGAAAGAGAAAAAAAGAAGAAAAAAATCGTAATTAAACGGGGACAAAGTTGTGAATTTTTAAACCTGATCTATTTCTTCCTTTCACCGGAAAATGCTAATAAAAACAAAGCCTCTCATTTTATAAGAGGCCTGCTGAAAACCCGCTTGCTTAGGATGGATAGCCTCCATCTTTGTCATCCCTTTTTGTATTGCTCTACTTCTTCCATTTCACCGCCTTCAATCCTTACTACAACCAGGTTTTTGTCGTCTTCCAGGTTTATCACCCAAATGGTTCTTTTATCCTGAACCACTTTAAAAACTGCCGAAATATTGTAATCAAAATAAGTACTCTTAACCTGCTTCCTTACATCGGGATGAAGATGTTTCTCCGCACCAAAGCTGATCTGCCAAATCATGTACCCATTTTTTGTGAACAGTGCCCTGTTTTGCATGTCATTCTGAATAAATTTTGCGAGGAAATTTTTATTAACCTGATGCCATCTCAGATGAGAAACATTTTTAAAATACTTTTCAAAAGATTTATTTAGCCGGGCATTCATACTAACATCAGAAGATTTAGCAGTGACCGTGATGGAAGGCAGCTCTTTAAAATCCTGCTCCTGTGCAAATGAACTGCTTACTGACAGTATTGACAGGAAGCCTCCGCTGATTAGGGAAAAAATTTGTGCTTTCATTGTTTTAATTTTTTTTGATAAAAGAATAACACAAATCTATAATGATGGTAAGCTCAGGTCAATCCCCAATGTTGAGTAACTAATTTATGGTAGAGTAATAAGAGAGGATAAAGTAGAAAAAGTTATTTATTGCAGGATAGATACCGAAACAGCAAAGTGTATTCAGTTCTTGCGCCTTATAGTGTTATTATCATGCCTGTCGAAAAAAAAGAAGCTGCCTTGAGAGACAGCTTCATTGGATAGCTTCACAATATCTTTTGCTTTATCTAAAATCAGTTTCGTTCAAACTTCCCCGCTGGTCCTTGAGCCTGTGTCCGTCCTGCTGTAGATTGTTAACTCAGGCTCGGGTGAACCTTAGAACCTTAAGTGACCTCTATAGGGAAAGTTTCCTGCTTCGATGTCGTCCTTAAAGTCCAATCGTCCGGTAACGCCATTGAAAACACCTGTGCCGCTACCCTCTACAATAGGATGTTGACAACGTCCAAAGATTTCTGCGCCTAAAGGGCCGTTTTCGGAACACCCTTCATACTTCGCCTCAAATTTGTAAGTAGTCCAAAACGTACCTGATTGTCCGTTGTACGTACCAACGAAAAATTCTCTTCCTTCTTCACGATATGTGCCACTCGGAGAGCATTCGAATTCGTCAATGAATGCATAGAGGCAACCTTCAAGATCTCCCGTCATTCTTACGGCATAAGCAGCGCCCTGGCTTACATAATCACATTCACCGGTAGTGGCATAAAAGCCCACCCCCGATATCTGCGTTGCTCCACTGGCCTGCTCCAATATATGGGTCGCTCCACTGGTGAGTTGCATTTTTTCACTTCCTTCATTTTGATTTTGTACCATATTTTTTTTACACGAAAAGAATAATAATCCAGTCGCTGTCAGTAAGAATAACTTTTTCATTTTGTTTAGTTTTTTAAATTAGTAATTTAAATTCTTAGTAATTGCCGGATGCCAGGCACTGAATTTATCTGTTTTTTCGAAGTGGAACAGGATGATTGAATTGGTGGATATGCAGGACGCAGACACTTTCGGGAAGAAAGTGTTTGGTTTAAAATATAATTCTTTATTCATAGATACAGGAAGATGAAGTATCGGAGCAGGTTTCGCTGCAATTTGATGATGGCTGCCCTCACTGACATATATATCCCTGATCTCTTTCATGAAAATTTTACTTTCAAGTCAAATATAACTTACACGCAAGGCCGGGTCAATCCCCAATATTGGGTAGCTAATTTATGGCAGGAGAAAAAACCGGCAGCCGGAAATCAGCAATGGAATCAATGATTTATTTATTCAGATGTGCACCGAAACGGGCAGCTACTTCGGCACGGGAGTGAACATTCAATTTTCGGTAAATACTTTTCATGTGTGTATTGAGTGTTTCCCTTGCAATACCACAATCCGATGCAATTTGCTTATATCCCAATCCCTGGATAAGTTTATCTAAAATTTCTTTTTCTCTTTCGGTGAGATTATATTCTTCCAATTTAGGTTCAGCATTGGCCAGTTGCTTAAAATATTCCATTACTTTAGATGCAATGATGCCATTCATAATAGCCTCTCCGTTGAGTAATCTCATAATAGCATCCAATATACGGTCGGGAGAATCTTTTTTTAGTAAATAACCATTGGCACCTGCTTTTATAGCGCCGAAGATTTTATTTTCTTCTTCAAATACTGTCAGCATCAGCACTTTCATTTCGGGCCACTTTTGACGCAGTTGCCATACAGCTTCTATGCCACTTATTCCCGGCAGGTCTATATCCATGATAACGAGATCGGGCAGATCCACTTCAAAATAAGGGATCATATCAGTACAATCAGCCAATTCACGAATTACTGTTATCTCCTTACTGCGCTGTAATATTTTTGAAAGAACAGAACGGTATTCTGTATTGTCCTCAATTAAAGCGATACGTATCATATTGTATAAAATTAAACATAAACATTTCACATAAACCTACCCAATATTGGGCGACCTACCGGTAAGGGTCCGGAACGGTTAAAATTATTTCAGTGCCATTACTTCCATTACTCTTTATGGTCAGGTCAGCGCCTATCATGGTTGCGTGGTTCTTCATATTGATCAAACCCGAACCTTTCTGTTTGATCTTTTCAGGTTCAGTATTCATCATACCCAATCCATTATCACCAATCCGCAGGATCAGTTTTTCTGTTTCATAATGAAGACCTACCCTGATCTCTTTGGCCTGTGCATGATTGGTGATATTAGTGATGGCTTCCTGGAAAATGTAAAACAGGATTACCTGCTTTTGCCGGTCGATCCGTTGCGGCATATCATCAAGGTTTAATTCAATTGTATATTTTTTCAATCTTTTCAGTTGTTCCATGCGATGCCTGATAGCTTCGTTCAACCCTATGTTTTCTAAGTAGTCCGCATTCAGGTTGCGGGCAATATCTTTCAGGTCATCTACAATTCTGCTCAACATGCCCAATGCTTCTTTGCGATTGCTTTCCAGTTCTTCGGGACTTGTTTGTTCATCTTTATACAATAGCAGCATGGCAGTAGAAATATTAGAGCCAATATTATCATGCAGGTTTTGGGAAATGGCCTGAAAGGTTTCCTCCTGTATTTTTAACCGGCTCTCCAATAAAGATTTTTCATAACGGCTGTTTATTTCCAGCAGTTGTTGCTGATGACGATGTTTACGTTTTTGCTGAATGAGCAGACCTGTCACCACGATGATTCCTAAAATGAGAATCAGCGCTGAACTGATGATGATGATAAGCATTACCTCGGTCTGACTTTCAGGCATAGAAATCCTACAGTTAATAAAATATTATAAAGGCAATTTGTTCTTTCAAAGATATGCTCATAATAAAGGGTTGCAAACGATGGGTAATTAGTCCATAAATAATTTAACATGCCAAGGTAAGGAACTGAAACAGCAAAATAAAACAGGTAAGCCAGGCTAAACCAGAATACCGGGTTGCGAAGAATATTTTGTGATTCTTCGTTGCTATATAATTCACCCAGGTAAGCAACCGACAGAAACAGGATAAAGCTGCCACCAATAACAAAGTTATATGTATGTAAAGTGAAAAAACCCTGTATCCATAATGTATTAATAAGTACAGACAGAGGGAAAATGTATAAAAAAATCTGTATAAACTTTTTAACCCAAAGGCGGTTTAACCAGAATTTAAAAATATATGGTACAAGCGTTAATTGAATGACATAAAGAATATTAAAAACGAAATGGTTTTTCATTTTGCCAAAAAACCCGACAGCATTGGCAATCGTTTCTAATATGGAAAGGAGAATAATTAACAGGATAAACCGGCGATAGGGTAAAGGCAATGATTTACGAAAAATAAATATAGCTGTAAGGCCGGTAAGCCAAACAAAAAAAACCGTATAATATTCCTTCAGAAATTCAATTATTTCCACACCATGAAATTAAGTAACCACCATGAAATTAATTAGTCACCTCATTGGCAGGGTTTATTCGGCGGGCAATGACCGGTGCTATCTCCATCAGGTTTACCAGGTTCACAAAAACACAATGTCGGTACCAAACCATTTAGATCGGCTAACTCACTATTCCATGTTGATCTATTGGTATTCTTCGTTGGAATAAAAATCAAGGATAATTGTGTTAAATCATTTCCTGGTTCTGCTGGTAAGATTCTAGAATCTTGAGGGGGAAACTTATGCCTGATATAACAAATCTTAATAGCATCACAATCCTGTGGCAGGTTATTACGAAACGCATCGAAATGGTCACGGGTAATAAAAACCGCATTCGTACGAATTGGCAAATTCGGATTGTTTTTATGGTTCTCACATAATGTATCTATTTCGGTTTTAGTCTTTGGACTTATCATACAAATAAATTTTAAAGTTAGAAAATGAAAAGAATGAATGACCATCGAATACGATTAGCCATTGATGCCTATAAAGCTAAAGGATCAATATTTCATTGCAATACCCAATATTGGGGAGATGTTTTGGATATTGGCGGTGGTAGTGTAACAACAGGAGAAACAGCTTCTTATTGAATAACCGGTGAAATATTCGCTGCTTTGAATTTCTGGTTGTATTCATCAACTGCTTTTTTCAAATCAACATCCATTTGTGTTTTATATTTCATCCATTCTGCTTCCAGATCTGTTAAACGAGCTTTCATACCATTGGTGATGCGTGGATCATGTGCATCTGCCAAACTTTTCAGGTTAAAAAATTCAGCATTGAGTTTGCTTGGCCAGTTGATCACATCCTGGAAATTGCGTTGCCTTGTTTCAATTAAATTACTTTCCAACTCTGTGATCTTTTTAATGAGAGCAGTTCCTGCTTCCACCAAATCCTTTTGCTCTTTTTTATCTTTCAACAGCTCATTATAATGCTCTACTTGTTTTTTTACTTTACGCATATCAACAATTGCTGAATGAATAGTGCTGATATCTTTTGATACACGGGTTAGGAATTGTTGTTGCTCTGTCCAATCATTTGCTGAAATAGTTAAACCCGGATCTTGTGTTATTGTAAACATTGTTTCACTACTGGCTCCTTTAAAACTCAATACAGCTTTATACTGACCTGGCGCCAGACGATGACCTCTGAAATCACCCATGGTATAGGCACCTGTAATATCAGGTGTAATATTCTCTCCACGGAAATCCCATGCAAAACGATTCATTCCTTCATCAGCTGTTAACACTACCGGAGCTGGTGGGCCACCGGGATATCTTTTATAATCAGGATTTGGCTTGTTGGTATATGTTCTTACAACAGCACCGACGGCATTCATCACTGTTAGCTGAACTGTAGTTGTATCTGGTTTTGATGGCAGATAATAATCAAACATCACTCCTTCAACAGGGTTACTTCCAAATGTATTTCCCGGATCTAATCCCGGAATACTTGCTGCACCGCTGTAACGAACAGTTGACTTAGGACTAAACAATTTCAATTGTTTATTCGTCCAGATATTGGCTGCCTGTTGAAACGGACTAAGATCATCTAATATCCAGAATGCCCGGCCAGCTGTTGCAGCAACAAGGTCATTGTCTTTGATCATAAGATCCGTAACAAGCACAACGGGTAAATTCAATTGCAGTTTATTCCATTGTTCACCACCATTGTATGAAATATAAAATCCACGTTCGCTGCCGGCATACAATAAACCTTTTACTTTTTTATCTTCCCTGATCACACGAATAAAATCATCTGCATCAACACCCTTATTGATCTTTGTCCATGTTTTACCATAGTCAGTTGTTTTATACGTGTACGATCCATAATCATTGAGTTTATACCGTGTAGCACATACATAAGCCGTTGCTTTATCATGTGCAGAGAGTTCAATGGAATGAACCATACTTTCCTGCAAGCCTGTTGGTGTTATATTGCTCCAGCTGCCGCCTCCATTCATAGTAACAAACACGTATCCGCAATCACTACCGGTCCATATCACGCCTTTTTCTAAAGTTGATTCAGTGATGTAATTAATCGTATTATAATTTTCACCGCCTGCACCTTCATTAGTAATTGGCCCTCCACCAACACCTTGTTTTGTTTTTTCATTGCGTGTCAAATCGGGGCTGATGGCTTCCCATGTAAAACCTCCATTACTCGTCTTTAATACAACATTGCCCCCATGATAAATTGTTTTGGGATCATGTGGTGATGCAAGAATGGGTGCATTCCAATTGAACCTGTACTTCATATCCTTTGGCTCAATAGCAAGATTCAAGGATGGATATGCCTGGATATCTTTTGCCTCCATTGTTTTTGTATCGAGCACTTCAATATAACCCTGGTAACATCCGCCATAAAGTAATACGGGATTGTTAGGATCAAAAGCCAATGTAGAGCTTTCGCATCCTGCACTTGACATCCAGTCTTTTTCTGTAATGCCGAATCCGTTGGTTCTGCTGGCAATCATCACAGACGTATTATCCTGCTGACCACCATACACCCAATAAGGAAAACGATTGTCAACATTTACACGATAAAATTGTGCAGTTGGTTGATTCATGATGCTGCTCCAGCTTCTGCAATTGTTGTAAGTGATCTCTGCACCGCCATCATCAGCTAAACCAATATTCGCCGGGTTATCAGGATTGATCCACAGATCATGTGTATCACCGTGACCAACTCTTACATTACTGAATGTTTTGCCTCCATCTATTGATTTCATCATGGGTGCATTCAATACATATACAATGTTTTCATTTTTTGGATCAGCAAACACTTCCATATAATACCATGAACGGGAGGTGATGTTCTGATCATTGCTTTGCAATGCCCATTTCTTTCCCCCATCATCACTCCTGTATAAACCTGCTTTTGATTTTTCTGCTTCAACAATAGCAAATACCTTATTGGAATTAGCTCTTGAAACGGACAAACCGATCTTACCCATTTCAGAAGGAAGTCCATCTACTATCTTTACCCATGTTTCACCTGCATCAGTTGATTTGTAAACTGCACAACCATTTCCGCCACTTACTACCTTCCAGGGCAAACGTTGATGTTGCCATGTAGCTGCATACAAAATGCGTGGATTGTTCATATCCATCACCAAACTTGAAACACCTGAGCTATCGTTTACGAATAATGTTTTCTTCCATGTTGCGCCACCATCTGTTGATTTGTACACGCCACGATCAACATTGGGACCATGAGCAGTACCCTGTGCACCTACATAAACCACATCAGGGTTGTTAGGATGTATTACTACATCGCTGATATGTCTCGTATTCATCAAGCCAACATTCTTCCATGTTTTTCCTGCATCGGTTGATTTATAAACACCATCTCCATAAGAAGTCATTACACCACGAATGGCATGCTCACCTGTACCAACATAAATAACATTGGGATCGCTTTCGCTAACAGCAATATCACCTACAGAACCAACTTTAAAAAATCCATCGCTGATGTTTTGCCATGCAAGACCGCCGTCTTCTGTTTTCCAGACACCTCCACCGGTATAACCTGCATAAAATAATCTATCGTTCGCTTTTACACCACTGATGGCATTGGCACGCCCACCTCTGAAGGGACCAATATTCCGCCATTTTACAGATTTAAATACCTCATCATACTTGACTGATGAAATAGATGTTGAAGTTGTTTTTTGTTTTTGTGCAGTAACTGCACTTACAAGAATGAATAACAAAGACAGAAGGAAAAAACTTTTTCTCATGACAGTTCATTTAGCAGTAATGGTTGATTAAATACTACTAAATGTAATAATAAAATGATTGAACTATAAATAAAAGACGGTGCTTATGGTTTCTGTATATCTGCTGCAACTACAACATCCGGTACCAGGTTGGCTGCTTCATTCATCTTACGGAAAAGTCTGCCTGCAAGGAAAAAGCAAATCAGCAGCACAGCAATACTGATATAGCCCAACCAATTATAATGTTGAATTTTTCCATCAGCACCCTGTATAACAATAAACCCAGCAATAAAAGAAGCAGCAGCAGTGCCCAATTGCTGTACACTGCTGTTGAAACTCATAAAACTTCCACGATGTTGTGGATTTACCACATTGCTGATCATAGCCTGTGCGGCTACACCCCGTCCTGTAGACAAAACAAACCAGATAGCAAAGAACAACAGCGCAATAGAAAAATGAATGGGTGGTAAATTGGTAATGAGCCAAACAAAGATGAGTGAGGTTAAAACAGAAACCGAGAACACTTTAAGCTTCCCATATTTATCGGCTATGCGTCCCAGTATGTTAGCAGCAAAAAAAGAAGAAATGCCACCAACAAGATAAATCATAGGTGTAATGGATTTAGGATACCCATTATTAAATTCCATATAAGGATTAATAAATGGGATCACCAGAAAATGTCCTAGCATAATTAAACAGGAAAACAAAAGCGCTAACCGTTGTGTTGGATTTTTTACCACCACCATCAACACTTCCATTTTTTTCTCACTCTTTTCCATGATATGCCCTCGCATGGCTGGCAATAATTTTATCACCACAGGAATAATCAACATACCCAAAATACCTACTAATATGAATGGGGCATGCCAGCTGATAATATTTGCCAGGTATAAGGAGAATGGGACACCAAATGTAGAAGCTACAGCAAATGCACTCATGATGGCACCCATAGCGGCACCTCTTCTTTCATAGGGAATAATATCTGCTACAATGGATAGAACCTGTGCACCAATCAATCCACCAAACAAACCGGCAAACACCCTTGCCGCAAGTAACAACTCATATTTAGGTGCAAACCCACAGGCAATAGTGCCGATTAAAAATCCTGCATACCCATAAAGCAATACTTTTTTACGATCAAACCGATTTACAAAAAAAGCCGCTGCAAATCCTGATACACCTGCAGTTAATGTATACGCCCCTACTAAAAGAGTAAATTGACTTGGGGAAATATGAAAGTATGGCATCAGGTAGTTACCTAATGGCATCATGATCATAAAATCAAGAATATG
>JAYUTS010000051.1:0-9839 GCA_043754995.1 Chitinophagaceae bacterium | reverse complement strand
ACCTGCATAAAACCGCTGCCAATAATATTCCCCTGCCCATCTTTTGCAAGATTAAACTGCTCATCAAACAACACCCAGTTTAAATACGCTTTTGGTTTAAACTTTCCCGACGATTGGTTATTTAAAAACTCTGCAATACCCGGGCTTATAATACCACCGCTTAACTGAGCTGCTGTAACTTTACCGCCAGCTAATGGCGCAATTCCGGAACTTAAAGCTGCAATCAGGTCTGTTAGCGGACTAACTGGTGTAGTTGGAGTTGAGGTACTATTCCACCAACTGTTGGCACGAAGGTTAATCTTATCACCAGTCATTACTTTTAAAACAATGCTGCTGCCAATTTTTGTGCCATTCCCATTTAACTTGTGTATATAATCGTTAGGGTTCGTGTACGTGTCAGCGGGTAAACCACTTACTGTGTTCCGCAATATTCTTACCCCCGCTGTATCAGGAATATTATAAAAGAGCTTTTCATTACTCAGGGTTGCAGTTTCCAAACTTGCAACAGGATACATATCCGTTTGAACTTCTTCCGTTAATACAACTCTTATATTGCCCAAATGGTCTTTAATAAAATAATCATACTCCAGCCTTGCAGGATTAGATCCATTTACAGGAATAAAACGCACTTTTCCTTCTTCATGCCCGGTGAACTGCAACACATCGTTTTCATATACAGCACCGCCAACATACAGAGTTATTTTATCAGGCTGGCCTGTTTCTTTAATTGTTTTGCTTAGTTTATTACCTGCTGCATCGTATTGGTATTCTACGGTGCCTTTATTAGCAGAGCCACTGCTCTTGACTGTAATTTTTGAAATCAGGTTGAGGAAATTATACTCCACACCGTTGCCAGCACCGAAGGTTTCCATATCCTTATTACGGTCACGCACCATATTGCCGTTATCGTCATAGGTATAATCAACTGTTGCCGTCGTTTTGCTTTGCGTGTGCAGTACTGAGGTCTTAAAATCGCCCAGTTTGCTTTGCGGGTCGTTTACATTATCTTTTACATTGCGCAGGCGGTTGCTGTTGTCTTCGTAGGTATATATAAAATCATCTATCAACACACTGCCGCCTGGTTTCCATCCCTTTTGCTGCATAGTGATCAGGTTGCCATTTAAATCATAGGTGATATTGCTTACTGAATAATCAATAGCTGCACTGCCACCAGGTTGTGTAAAGACGGCCCCGGTGAGACGATTTACATTATCATAAGTAAATTCATATTTACGCTGAACGCCATCCCCCCCACTACGCCAACTGGTACCGCTCACATTGCCGTTAAACTGTTTTACACTGTAGTTATTAACTGCATCTTTATCATAACCAAGCTCCATTCCAAACCAACGGTCTGTTACACTTTCACTTTGCAAATAGTTTTTATTGATAGAAGTAAGCCATCCCCGTATATTATAATCAAACTCTAATGTAGTTAGAGGAGTACCGGCGGGTTGACCCGATTTATTACCCAGCTTTTTATTTTTGGGTTGGCCAAGTACATCATATTCCATTTGTACAGTGGTTTGCCAATCTTTTACAATAGCTGTTCCGCTGGCAGGTGTGATCGTAATTTTCTTTTCGGTTTTGAGCAACCGCCCCGCTTCATCAAAGCTGTTTTTCGTAAGGGTTACATGTGTTTGGGCATTCGTGCCGCTTTTTTGATGCCTGGCGATAAGCAATAATGGCTGGCCGCTAAAGCTGTATTGTGTGGTTACTATATCGATACCACCGGTATTATTTTGTGTTTGTGCCTGTATAACCCGGCCATCTTTATCGTAGTAAATAATCGTGTATAACCAGTTGGCAGTGCCAATGATTTTCACCCGGCTGCCGGTTACCATACCCCTTGTATCATTGCTTTGTTCTATTGCTTCAGTAAAAGGGAAAGTAGCAGGACTGGCGCTTAAAAGATTTGCATCATCAATTGTTGAACGGGTTTCATAAAATCCTGTTCCTGTATAAGTACTCAGCCATTTATAATCATTATAAAAAGTTTGGGTGAGTTCTTCCCATGTGCCACTAAGGGTGGGGTAAGCAGTGCTGTTATAAGCGTTCGCTAAATGTGTAGCGTGTACGGTACTGTTGGTCCATAAACCACTTGCAACAGGGCGGTTCAGCTCATCGTATTCCGTATACATCCACTTACCTGTTGCTCTTAAATTACCATCCTGGCTCAATACAAGTCTGTCTCTTGCATCATATACCATGTACACAGGTTCAGCACCTGGTACTTGTTTTTTTATCATTCGCCCACGGGCATCATATTCATACGAGAAACAAAGTTCTTTTTGAAGTGTAGCGGTAACAGATGTTGTAAAATTTCCAGCGGCGAGCAACTCCGTTAATTTAGGTTGCAACACAAACCTGAGCCTGTTGAGTTCATCATAAACATAATAGGTACATATCCAACCGGTATGATTTACACCGGGTGTATTGCTCACCTGCAACTTGCGTAAAATCAGTTTACCCTCACGGTCTTTATAGGTAATGATTTGTTTGCCGTGTTCATCTTGTACTTGAATACGGGAGAGTTCATTATCTGCATACGCTGCGTTAACAACAGGAAGATTGCTATTCATGGTCCACCTTCGTACATCTTCAATTGTTGCATTAAAACCACTGATCGGTTTAATGCCTTTGCCATTACCGGGCTGCCAGGTTTCACCTTGGGCACCTGCTTCTATTGGTCTGCCGTAAGGACTAAACTCCAAATGGCTTTGTGCAAAAGGCATGTTATCCTTTGCCACGTTTACACTTGTATTTGAGGGATTATAATAACTACTTTGCTCAGCAAATACATTCGTATGATAAGAACCATCGGTATTTGTACCTGTAACAGTATAGGGTAAAAACTTTTTCACTTCCCTTCCATAACCATCATATTCAACCGGAGCAATCATGTCTTTATTACCCGGAGCAGCTTGTGTTATCACCGTTTGTATGGGTCGGCCCAAACCGTCAACATAGCTCACCTGCTGCATCTTACCCTCAATGGTTAATGCATCTACACTGGCTTGGGTGGTAATACCAGGGCGTTTCATGGTGTTGCTCACAACATGATTGCGGTTGATACTTACTTGAGCTTGAAGGCTCACAGTGAGTAGAGTTGCAGTGACTATAAATAATATTTTTTTAGAGAATAACATAAGCGTTCATTAGTGGTATTTAATAATTCTGGCATGGCGTAGCGTTGCACATGCTGTAAACAGGTGTCTGATACCCATCACTGAAAATATATTTGAAATAACAGCGGTAGTTCATACCGGGAGAACAATCAGGAGCATATTCATAACCCACATAACTGATCTGTCCCTGCTCACAAGTACCATTTACAAAACGTAAGCCTTCCATGGTGCAGGAGCAATTGCCCATCGTGTTGGCAGCAGTTTGACCATTCGCATTAATATCCACCCACGCTTTATCGTTGGCGTTTGTAACACTGGTCGTTGACCAGTAAGTGTGTGCTGGAATCGTGTACCAGTAAGCCATTCCGTTTCCTTCCGATGGCTGACAGTTGTTTCTAAAGAAGCGTTTCTTCTGCTCCGTGTTCCAGAAATAACACAACCCGTTTTGATTGGCTGCACTTTGCCCGTTGGCTGTTATTTCGGCAGATGCTTTATTATTTGCTTCCGTTGGATTATTGACAGATACATATTTGCCATAAGGTACAATGTACGTATAAGGCTGGGCTTCGGAGCCTGAAGGACATCCCTGTTTATAAAAAACAGCTTGTGTATAAGCGCTGTAAAATAATGTTTGTGCTGATGCAGCAGTTGTATTTACTGTACCATAGTTGTACCGATAGTTTTTAACGATGTTTCCTGCTTCATCTTTAATATTAACCAGGCGTTGTAATCCGTCGTATTCAAACTTTGTAATCTTGTTGGCAGGCGTGCATTGAGAACTTATTTGACCTGTATAATAATTATAGGTACTTGTACTCATCATTGCTTTTTCAGGATACAGTCTCAATTCATCAATAGTTGCACTTCCCTGTAAACTTACAGAGGTTGTATTCGGAAGCAGATGTTCATAGTAGGTAAATGCTCCAACAGTTAAGCCTGTTTTGCTGGCACTTTGGGTTGGACTAATAGCAAGTGCTCCATTTTTACTCCAGTAGGAAACGATATATTTCTGGGATGGGAGATTTGATTTTGAAATGGTACTTGCAGCAACAGAAAAAGAGAAGTATCCGGTTAGTCCATCATTTGGGTTCCTGTTTAGGTCAAACCCTGTTGAAGATGTCCAGTTACCACCTTCATTTGTTTCAAAACTGCTGTAAGCTATAGAAGCTGCGGTGGCGTTGATTGCTTCGGCAATTGGAAGATTTCCATGATATGCCCATACATAAGCACTTGATAGATCATTTGTTTTTGTTTGTTGTACCAAAAGCCCACTCCCATCATATTGTAAAGAACCCATCTGTTTGTAATTCGAATGCTGGCTAAATAATCCACCGCTAACCGCCGATTCTTGGAATGTCGTCAGAGGCTCAGAAGTCTCAATACTCCAAAGTGAAACAGGGTATGGCACTGCGGATCCAAATTGAGTAATACTACCTCCCACATAACGCTTGTTGGTTCCATTGCTGTTTTGCCTGTACTGATAGACCTCGATTCCTGCGCCAATAATATTTTTATTTTTTAATTGTAAAATCCCTGCAATGGCTGCATCATTTGCAGTAGTTATAGTGTAATCCTGTGGGTATTTAGTATACGTAACTACCGACTCATTATTATTAGTAGTTTGTTCAATAGCAGTAGGGAATGAATGTTGGGTATTGCTATAAGTCAACTTCTTAATGCTGGTCATGTAGGAATTGCTTACCTGGTCATATGTTTTACTGGTTTGTTGTATCAGTTTTCTGTTTCTTGTGCCATAATAAATACCATAAGGAAAGGTTTTGACTTTCAGTAATCTTCCATCAACAATTGTATATCCCGACTCAAGACATAAACTACTGAACAACCAGCCATAGCCTATCGTATTCGTGGCTGTATGGTTTGTTTTAAAAAGGCTCACTTTACTGTCTTGATCTGGGTTCGTGAAAACACTGATCGAAGTAATGGTTATGCCGGCACCGGGTAAATCATCAAAAACATTTTCATCTGCCTTTATTATTTTGTTGGCATTATCATACACGGTTTGTTTTAAGAGCTCTCCATTTTTACCATCTTCATTATTCATTTCTCCCCAGTTACCCGAAGTTTCATATTCATAAACAGTTTTACCTAGGGGTTGCCCGGTATTAATATCAACCTGTTTTTCAACTACCCTGCTGTATCCAATATGTCCGCCCATAATAGAACCTAAACCCATTACAGAAGTTCCAGCAACTGTAATCGTTTGTTTTTGCATGTCAATAGTGCCATAGCAGGGATCAAAATATCCTCCTAGTTGTTGACCATACCTGGTATAAGTGGAAATATTTTTGTAAGAAGGATATTTTGCCTTTCCACTTGTACCCCCATTTTCAAGTGTATATTCATATGTTTTCTCAACTGCTTTTTGATTCTCAGCCGAATAATCAATCATTCGTTTTATTCTTATTCCTCCCACATTAATAACACCTATATTTTCTACGACTGCATTATGTAGTTCGTATTCAAAACTTGTATATCCTCCCGTAGGATATTTAATTTTTGAAAGCATTAAACTCTTTGCACCCGTAAGTGTCGACAGCCTGTTCGACGCATTTATTACAACATTTCCATTGATGTAATCCGAAGCAGGTGTTGTAGTAAATGAATTACCCTCATTATAAAAGCCCCAATGATCTATCCCTGCTGTACCTATCGGAGGGGTGCTTAAAGAATTATCATACTCAAAAATATGTGGAGGAGGGCTGGTTGTCCCTACGTCAACAGACACTTCCTGTAACTGATCGAGGCGCAGCCTTTTATACTTCCAATCACTTGGGTAAGTTGAATTAGTAAAATAAGAAAAGGAGAAGTTGAACTGTTTAAGTTTTTTAAAACTTAAATCCAAGGCTCTGCTATATACCTGAATATCATTTAATAATCGTTCTCCTGGAAATTGACCGGTTGAATGGCCAAGATCCTGTCGCTGATCAACAGAGGATGTAAATTGAACATAAGCAACATCCTGTCCACTTCTTCTTAACGTAATTTTTTGCAAATACTTCCGCTTAATTGCTGTTACAGGTGGGTTCGAAGTAACATAGCTGATACTCGGTAAATTGTTGGTTGTATTTAATGTAAACTCATACACCTTTGATTGATTCACTGCTGCATAAGTATATGGATAGTGTTCCTGAGTTAATCCGTAATAATCAAAAACAATCGTTTCATTATTATCTGCAGAAATAATGCTGGTTAAAAACCATGAAGAAGCATAAGTACCCTGCCATACTGGTACATCCGTACTGGCATCGTCGGTAGTAGTAGTAGAAATTTCAACCGATGTAAAATTATAAATAGTACCAGAGGGGTCAGTAATTGTTATTGAACTGGTTTCGGGAGAACAGCTATTGATACAATGTGTGATAAGGAGGTTGTTTTTTTCCAGCATCATCACCGTTCCATCAGGTTGAATCATAAACTTCCCGGAAAAATTTCCAAAGTTGAAATAATACATATCCGGTTGTGCTTCAAGGTACCCTTTTCGTAAATTTTCGAGATAATCGTTATAAGCAATCAGATCTGGACCTGAGGGTACTACTAATGGTGACGGTGATTTGAAATAGTTAGATGCAATATCCGGGTTACCTACAACTGAGCGTGTAATTACACCCCCTGCATTGAGATTCCATTCATAACCTGCCCACCCTGCAACGTCCTGCGGATTAAATCCCCCCGCATTATAGCTAAGTTGAATTGGGAGGCTCAGTGAATTACCTTTAAGATTATAAAGAGGTATGCCAATTTGAGGTGTGCCTGTAAAAAGACTTACCGGTAAATTACCAAACCTGCCTAACCCTGCAGCTTCGGGTGACGGAGGGATAACATTTTGACTTTTAAAACTTGTGCTGGACATGATTGTTGGTATTTCACCATTCTCTTGTCCCACTAGTTTTATTGCACTAAATAGTACAATAAAAAGAATCGGATATTTCTTTACAACCCAGCTTCCATTTGAAGAACCTTTCAATAATTTCATAACGTATAGGTAATGTGTTATCGGTTTATAGCTGATTGAATGATTGAATGCATCGGGCTAACTTTCGCATTGAAGGAAGCTATAAGCTTACCATTAGCGTCAATCAGGTATTTATAAAAAGAAGTTTTTATTTCTGAATCTGTCACTCCATTGTCGGATTGACGTGTGAGCCATTTAAACAGTAAATGAATCTGTGGGTTACGCACATTCAGTCGTTCAGTTACGGGGAAATGAAAAGTACCAGGCTGAGTATACCGGGCTGCTACTTGTTGATTGTTTCCGTTTTCCGTATTAAAGTTGTTAGTAGGCACTACTATTACAACCAGTTTCTCTTTATAAATCTGGGATAATTGAATCAACTCTTTATATTGTTGCTTGAAATTACTATCGGTACTGCCGGAGTTAACAATCAGAATTTTCTTACCCCTGAATTGATTAAAATCGATTTTTCCTGATCCTGCCACAGAATCAATTTTAAAATTATAGATAGGTTGATTCTGTGCTTGTAAGCTGCTGCCTATAAGTGCCGTCAGCACTGTCATTAAAAAAATCTTTCGCATATAAAAACTATGTTTAAAATTGATACCCTAACCTAAATACAACCGGTTGTGTTCTCGGCCTTTGTTCTTTCCATAAAAAATCATAAAGTACTTGGGCTTTTGTTTTCTTAAAAAACTTACTCCTTACATCAATTACTTTACTGATGCCCAGTAATGCACTACGTTGCCATGCATTCATATCCTTCAACACATCAATTCTTCTGAATTCAGTTCTGTAATTCATTTCTCCACCACCACTGATCCAGAAACTTCCTTTCAACTTAATATCAACAAAAGTTCTTAACCCTGCTCCTTGGTGCGTGATGCTAATGTTTTGCCAGTTTTGTCCAAAACCAATTTTATAACTGGCCCCGATGCCGATAATACTTTTATCATTCAGTTTAAATCCTGCACTCAATCCAATATCACTGGTTACAGGAAAATAGAGATTGCCCTTGGTGGTTTGCATATTACTACCCCACTCGATGCGTTTCAGGAAACTTTTCGTTTTTTGATTGTTGACTTTAAAATCTGGCATGTCGGGATCACCATTGCCATATGTTCCGGATTTATACTGGAGAGCTTTGTTTTTTAATTGTTGTATTTGTCCCTGTGCAGCCTGCGCCTGGGCCTGCATAAATTGTTGTGAATTAGGGCCTGTACCAATTCGCTGCTGCAACATGTTCTGTACATCTACCCTTGTTTGTAACCCAGCAAACGAATTTGTGTTACTAAGAGGATCAGAACCCCCGGGTAAACGGAACAGGCTCGCCAGTTCAGAATTTCGGCGAAAGAAATCTTGGAATGCTGGGATCTTCTTAGCAACTTCCAGCATCTTCACTCCAAGCTTCTTCGGGTCTTTCAATGCCTCCTGGTATTCTTTTACCTGTGCCTGGTAGTAATAAACCTCTTTCTTAAATTTTCTGAACTCTTTTATCAGCCCAGTATTTTGTAACTGCGTTTTTAATTGTTGTTGCCGTTGCTGAATTTGTTTACGAATTTGTTCGGTCTGATTCAGTTTGTTTTGAAGCTGGGTAATACTTTGAACATTGCTGCTGATCTTTTTTGTGATCGCAGCCCCTTCTTTTAATGCAGGATTATTTTGCAGAAACTTCATCGTCGTTCCTAGCGAATCAATATGACCATTGTAAACAGAGCCCGTTGATGGTACCTGCCCGGCTTTCTGGTTGAGTGTATTTCTTAATTGATCGTAACGTCCTTTCACATCACCAAATACTTCTTTTGCTTTTGTCGAGTCCTGCTTCCACAGTTTACGTTTCAACTTCTCCTCCTGGCGTTGAAGTTTGCTTAAATATCTTTCGGTTTGTTGATTGAGTTTTTGTTCAAAACTGTTGGCTTCTTTATCAATACGTCCAAAAACTTTATCGGGAAAAGAAATAATTTTATGAAAAACAGAATTGCTGTCCTGTGTAAAGCCTTGCCAGGTCAGCATTAGGAGAGATACAACAAATAGCAGCAGGTGTTTGGATCTGCTTTTTCTCATAAGTAAGTGGTGCTGTTATAATGTGTTTGGAGTGCAATAATATGAACAGGTTGATGATAAACAAATAAATAAGTGAAGTTTTTTGATAAAATAATAAACAACTAAGTAAAAACTCTTAGCTGAAAATTTGATGTTTAATAATTCAGTAATAAACAACTTCAGCAGTTACACATTTCTTAGGGGCTGTAAAGTCAGTAGGTTATTGCTGGCAGCAGGGAAGAACGGTCGACATTAACTAAATCAGGACGGAACACAACAATAATCACTTTAACGCATAAACAGAAAAACTTACTTTAGTTTTTGTATAAAAAACCACTTGTTGAAAAAACAAGTGGCTGTAACCAAAATAATTTTCCTGGAGAGGAAACGACTTTAAAAACGGGCATATTTTATAACGCAAAAATTTTGGCAAACAGCCGCTGTAACTGTTTCTTTTAATAGCTTCTTACATTTTTTCCATCCATATAGTTTAAGAATGCTTTGTTGCAAACCCTGTTACCGCCTGGTGTAGGATAGTTGCCTGTAAAATACCAGTCGCCGGTATTGGTAGGACAGCTTGCGTGCAAATCTTCAATGTTCTGGTAAATGACCTGTACAGGAATTTGAAAACCTGCAGGTGTAATGAGTTGTGCAATTTTATCGCTGATCTCTTCTGTAGTAAATGATTTGTATAA
>JAYUTS010000050.1:0-9863 GCA_043754995.1 Chitinophagaceae bacterium | reverse complement strand
TTGGAAATGGCCGGGCTAAATAATATTAGTTTGCCCGTTACTGAAGTATAATTAAATGCATCTACTTGTGCCTGGGTCGTAAGGTTAAGATCTCCATTATATACCTGAGCTCTTAAATTAAAACTGGCCAGCAATAACGAGGCAACGACCAGCGCTGAACAAAATAACTTTCTCATAAAAACAGTTTTAATGATTGAATAATATTTTTTAATCCGATAGCTTTATCAATTTTATTTCTTTATGCTCTTTGCCTTGAATGATTTTTATAAAATATGATCCCGGCCTGTACTGATTACCAAACAGGGTAATTGAATTTGCATGTACATTTCTTGTTTCAATCATTCTTCCATATATATCAAACACCTGCATTGTTATTTTTTCTGTTTGATTATTTGTTTGCACACGTACTGAAAAATTGTTTACACTTGGATTTGGGAAAGCCATTACATTTATACCATTTGCAATAACTCCAACACTTGCGTCCACATCCACCGGTTGATTTGTATTGGCAGGTACAGGGTTTGAACTCGTTGTATTGATCACTACTATACTGTTTGCACCCACAGCCTGCGTTGGCAATGCAGCATCGCTTGCACCTGGTTGATTATCGTAATAAATAGTACCCGTGTTTCTGTTGTAAATTTTCATTCTTATTTTATCAACACCGGTTCCATCCAATGCGCCATCTATCACCGTCATGATAAACCCAATTCCACTCTGCCCGCCAATAATTTTTCCTGTACCCTTGAACTGAGCTTTTGCATTGGAGATAGCGAGGTAATCAAAATTCAGTGCATTGAATTCAAAATCACCAACCTTAAAGTCAAATTGTGTTTCACCTTTAGGTAATGAACCATTTTTATAATTTACAGTAAAGCCATAGGTAGCGGCACCGTCTGCAGATGGACTTTTTATTAATGCCCCCGGAGGAGAAATAAAACTTCCTCCACCATAAGTATATCCTCCATTTGGATCATATACAACTATAATGGCATCAAGATTTTCATTTGTATTGCTATAGCCGGTTATGCCATTTTGATCAGTCACATTCATACGCAGTTTATAAACCCCGGCAGCAGTAAATTTATAAGACCCGGCAACGGTTCCATTATTCAGGCCCGAAGGTTCTGTTACAGTTCCACCAATAATTTTATCATCAATCAACCATTTAGCAGAATGCGTTTTGCCGGGTATATCCCAGAATTCTCCGGTTAAATTAACTGTTGTACCAATTTTTACTGAAGCGCCACTTGCAGGTGTTATGATATTATGTGAAACTGTAACATCTGTAGTAGCTGTGCTGAAATTACCGGCCGCATCTGTACAAGTAACCGTAATAGTATAGATTCGTTTAATACCTCTTTTAGGAATTTCTGCTCTCAGATTTACAGTATTAGTGCCTGTGATCTCCCAATCCGGACCAATATTATCTCCGGGAAACTCCCCTGCTTTTATAGCAACAGCAGTGATTCTGCATGTAGTACCTGGACAATTATCCGTTGAAGTAGTACTTACTGTTACACTTTTCATTTTACGATCGGGTGGCCATATGGCTTGCGGTGTTGGTACTACAGCAGTAATAATTGGAGGGATATTATCAACCACAGTAACCGTAGCCGTGCATGTAGAAGTATTATTATTATTATCCGTTACCGTTAATGTTACAGTGTTGCTCCCTTTATTGGTACAATCAAAAGATGTTTTACTTAAAACAAGACTTTTAATCCCGCATGCATCAGTAGAGCCATCATCAACCTGCGAAGGAGTGATGCTAACATTTCCGCTTGCATCCAGGTAAACAGTTATGTTCTTGCATTTTGCATCGGGAGGTACATTATCTACAACAGTAACAGTGGCTGTACAGGTAGAAGAATTACCATGGATATCCGTTACTGTTAATGTTACAGTATTAGATGCTGGATCACTGCAACTAAAACTTGTTTTACTTAAGCTCTTGGATAGAATACCGCAACCATCAGTAGAACCATTGTCGACCTGGGCTGCCGTGAGCGTGCCATTTCCTGATGCATCAAGCTGCACTGTAACATTTTTGCATCTTGCAACTGGGGGATCCTGATCTGTTACAGTTATGTCAAAAGAACATGTTTGGGTAGTTATATCTGTGTAAGAATAGGTAACATGTGTTGTTCCTAATTGAAATTGTTTTCCGGCGACTCCACCTTCACCTTGCACTGTTGTACCATTATGTACCATTGTATGTTGTACGTTAGCCCATAAAGTACTGGAAGACATAATTGCATTGATATTATTTACTGTTGCATAACACTTACCTGCGTCTACACTATATGGATTTTGAGGTGTTGGACAAGTCATTCGAACATCGCTGGCATCGTAAGCGATTATTGTTCCATAACCATAGCTGTTCACAATAAATCCAGATAAATATAATCGCCTATTGCGAAAGATGATATCAGATGCATGGGCATCAAGATTCAAATTAGTGGTTACACTGCCATTTGTACCAAATGCCGGGTCTAAAGTGCCATCAGCCTTATATCGGTTCACTCTAAAAACTGAGCCGCCGCCAATTGCTACAATTTTGTTGTCGGGCTGAATAACTAACTTCCTGGGTGAAATTCCGGGTGCAAAATTTAAGTCGATGGTACCGTTTGTATTGAGACGTTTGATGAAGTTGTTATCTATAAAGAGGATCTTAGAATTTCCATCGGTATGCAAAGAGCGCACAAACCCAAAATTAGTCTTAACATTGCCAAAACCCACATCCATCGATCCATTTTCCAGGAACTTGGAAATATAAAGACCCGATCCAGCACCATAAACCCCGGCTTCCGCTATAATAATGTTGTTATTGGCATCAGTTATAACATTCTTCCCGGAATAATTAAAGCTTGAATTCTCAACTACCACTCTAGAACCAACATTAAAAAAAGTACCATCAAAGCTTCCATCTGATAGCAGCCTGGCAATGTATGTTTTGGTTTTATCAGCGCCTGAAATCGGCCTCACATGTCCCGTAACAACAATTCTGTTGTTTTTATCAACAGCTATATCGGCAAGGCTAGTGTAAGAATACCCGAAGACAGATAGTTCTGCTAAAACCACACCATTTGTACCATCTGAATTGAATATCCAAATTCTGTTTAAACCGAAGGGAGTACCGCCAAGAACCTGCCCTGTTTCAGTGGCAACAATCCTTCCATCAGTCAATACTGCAAATGATGTAAAATACTGATGATATTCATCACTTGAAAAGAATCTTTTTTTTCCATTCGTTCCAAAGGTCACGTCAAGAGTACCATTAGCATTATATCTCCAAAACGTACTGAAAGCATAGGACTCTGTAGCGCCGTTTTCATACCTACGGATCGCTATTTCGGCATCTGTAACCAAGAATTGGCCATTTGCCAATGGCAGAATGTCGTCAAATTCTGACCGTTCAGCAGAAACAGCAATCCCGAAACTCCCAAATGATGGATCCAAAGCTCCGGGTTGTGCATTTGCTGATAAACAAAAAAAAGTAATAGCAGTAACGAGTAAATGTTTTATTCTCATAATTGTCATTTTTAACTTGATGATGCAATAACAGTTAATTTTTCATTTCATTCAGTAGCCACCACTCACCCTCCAATACAAAAAGCCATTTTACTTTAAACTCAACTTCTTTGTAATTGATCAATTGACCAATAGTGGTTTTATCTTCATTGTTACGGATAAATACTTTTTGTCTTCCCTTTATCAATGCCACAAAATGATCGGGCTGATTCTTTTTGCCTTCGTGTACTTCTATAATATCAATATCCTGCAGATCGGTTTGTGTATGCAAAAATGCTTTCCCCGGTTTCGGCTCAGCTTCTATATTGTGTTTAAACAGTTCATACCCATAGGTGGTTAAATATTTTCTAACAGTCGTATCATCAGCTTTTGTACGAAACTTCTGGAGTTGCATAAATACCGCTTTTACCTGCTCCACCATACTACCATGATCCCATACCCTGTTCTTCTTTACTAAATGGCTGAGCTTGGCACCTGCTATTGATACTTTAAGACTCGTAAAGCTGATTCTCATTTGTATTTAAACTTATTCCTAAACCAACTGATTTGAAAGTGGGTTTTCACTAACGGTGCTGCTCATTCCTTTTACGGCTTGGTTATGTTGTTAATATTTTCAACTGGCACCAGTATTTACGGCGGTTATCTGCATGTGAATGGCGGTGCGGAGCTGTTTTCCGGTCAAACCATTTTAAAATGATGTGCGGCTTTGTAAATATGTGAGATTTAGAAAGTAATTTTAAGAGGCTGTCGTGTGTCAACCAATACTTATGCGGTTTGCTGTTTTTCTCATATTATTCATTTTACTTGTTACACAACCTGTGTATGCACAACCCTATGATGAAAGCAATTTTAAACGCTATACAAAACTTGAAGGTCTTACGGACAACAGCATTGTTGGAGTAGAACAGGACTCCGCAGGATTTATATGGATAGCTACCAGTTATGGATTAAATCGTTTTGATGGCAATACCTTTAAACAACTTTTGAAATCGGATAAATACAATGCCATTCCTGATAATGCTATTTATTCGATGAAGTTATTTGGCAACTTTTTAACCGTTGCAACTGATGATGGGGCACAGGTGATATCGACTGAAACACTAAAGCAAGTCAATCTTTCTGTACCAACATCCGATGCGTTAAGGTACTGGAGTAATGCCTGTCTCTATGCCAGCATCGACAAAGCGGGGAACTACAGCATGTCAACTAAAACCGGCTTTTATATCTTTTCGCCGGTTGGAAAGTTAATTAACAGGTACGATCATTACACTGATAAGGATATTGGCAATGCCTGGATGCTTTTTGGCAATCGCATATATCATTCACCTGATGGGAATATGATGCAACTGAATAGTTCGGGAATATTGGTATACGACAGGGATAAAAAACAAATTGCTGATGCTGCAGGCTATTTTCCGGCTATCAAAAATCTCATAGCACTGCTTATTAAACGGCGTGATCTTTTCTTTTTTATCTCAACCTATGATTTGTTAGTTATAAATTTTGAAAATAACAGTTTTGATATAATTGATATAAGGAATGGCCATACAAAATCAATTCCTGCCTGCTTTAAATTAACCGAAGAAATAGGTTGGCAAACAAGACCAAACAGAATTTTCAATAACAGGTGGGCATTGAATTCAAAAAAGAATGGTTTTTTTATATTGTCTGTTGACACAATTACCAGGGCTGTGTCCTGCTCGCCTAAAAAACTTTTTAGCCAGTATTTTTGCAGCACGGTTTTCTCTGACAATCAAAACAGGCTTTGGGTTGGAACCAGCAAAGGGCTGTATATGGAAAACCTGCATCCAAAAATTATTCATTCATTTGTTATTGATACAAGTCGCCAGGAAAATTTTTCAATTACCAGCCTTTTCGTAGCAAGTGATAAAATTTTTGCAGGCACTAACCGCAAAGAAGTTTTAATACTGGATAAAAAAACAAAAAAAATCATTCGCCGCATTTCGTTTCCCATTGTACAAGGAAGAACAAATTCTATAACGTATATACTTCCGGCAGATCGGGATACCTTTTGGGTAGCCAGCACTTCGGGGCTATCTTGGCTGAACATTCATAATTTTACACATGGTGCAATAGAGTTCTTTAAAGAAGATACTGACGTCCCTTATATACCTTTTCTGTATAAAGACAGTAAAAACAATATCTGGGTTCATCATAACAACATTAATACAATCTATTTCTACAATTTTCAGCAAAAAAAAATAAGAAAGATTGACATAAATGAGTACCCTCTTTTTAAAACAAATTTAATCAACAGCATTGCAGAAGACAAGGAAGGGAATATCTGGATTGGCGGTGATGCGATAGCAAGGTGGAATACAAAGAGTGAAAAAATAGACACACTAATTGAATACCTTCCAACTCAGAAAAATCGAAAAAAAGGCTATACCGTTTTCAGTGACTCCAAAAAAGAGTTATGGGTACACTTAAATGATGATGGTTTTGCAAGGATTGGCAGCCAACCCATCCATATACGACCAGAAAATCTTGTCATTCAAAAAAACAGGGTCTCATTTATCAATCTTGTTAATGATAAAATATTCATCCCTACTTCATTTGGCATTGGCTATATTGATATTCATACGTTTAAGTCAATTATTTTTCATCAAGCCGATGGATTACCCTCAGAATATATTTCAACGTTCAGTTTTGTAAGTGATACATCAGATCAGTCAACCTGGTTTGCCTGCAAAAACATTATTTGTAATATCCCCTCTTCCACCGCCGCCTATTACAGCCGGGCCCCTTTGTTGAAAATAAATGAAGCTTCGGTATTTGATTATGCAGTATTCAACTATCCCCGGAATTCTATTCGTCTCAAGCATCATCAAAATGATATCCAGTTATCTTTTAGTGCCATTAATTATACAGACCCTGAAAACATGCGTTTTGCATACCGCATAAAGAATAAAAAAGATTCGGGTTGGATACAAGCCGGCAACAGGCCAAATATTTTACTCACCAATATTTCACCTGGCTCCTATAAAATTGAAGTAAAAGTTTATGCGTATGATAATAAATGGAAGGAGCAACTGGAGGAATTAGAGATCATTATCAAACATCCGTTTTGGAAAACGTCTTTGTTTTTGATTGGCATGGGGTTGTTGATAGCCGGGGCGGTTTACTATATATACCGTTATCGTGTAAATCAAATACGTCAAAAAGCCAATCTCGATAAACTGCTTGTGCAAACAGAAATGAAAGCACTGCATTCGCAAATGAATCCGCATTTTATTTTCAATAGTTTGAACAGCATCCGTGAAATGATATTGAGCAATGAAAACAACGAAGCTTCCCGGTATCTCAGCAAGTTTGCTCACTTGATGCGTATTACCCTAAACCAATCAGAAAAAACATTTGTGTCGTTACGGAGTACCATTGAATATTTGGAACGGTATATTGAAATGGAAAAGATTCGTAACAATATGTTTACCTGCTCTATCGGCTGCGACAGTGCATTAAATCCAGACGAAATATATTTACCACCGATGCTGATACAACCATTTATTGAAAATGCAATCTGGCATGGCCGGCCTGGCCCTCACAACAGTATTCATATACAGATCGATTTTAAAAAACACAACCAATTATTAGTTTGCACCATTGATGATGATGGCATTGGTATTGATCAATCATTGCAGGATAAAGAAAGCAAACTGCAAACACACCAGTCGCTGGGAATTGCTAATATTAAAAACCGTATCCGGTTATTGAACGAAAAATATAACCTGCAAAGTAGTGTAACGCTCGAAGACAAATCAACCCTTTCTGCTGTTACTACTACCGGCACCCGTGTTACATTGAATTTACCACTTAAACTACCTGAGTTATGAACACCATAAAAACCATTTTGGTAGATGATGAGCCACGTGGACTGGCTTCGCTTCAAAAACTATTACAAATAAATTCTACAGATGTAGATGTAGTTGCCTGCTGCACCAGCGCAGAAGAAGCAAAAATTAAAATTGAAGAATTGCGCCCGGAACTGGTTTTTCTTGATATTGCCATGCCTGTAAAAAATGGGTTTGAATTGTTGAAAGAATTCAAAAACATACATTTTGAAGTAATCTTTATTACCGCTCACAATCAATTCATGATCGAAGCTTTCCATTTCAGTGCGATTGACTACCTGCTTAAACCTGTAGATGATGACTTACTGGCCGATGCTGTTAACAGGGCCAAAAAAAGAATTGCAGAAAAAACCGGCAGCAAGAATATTGAAACCTTTATTTATAACATGGAGCAAAAAAAATCTCCTCAGCATATGAAACTTTGCCTTCCGTCACTGAAAGGTTTCCAGGTAGTGGAACTCAATACTGTTCTGTATGCCGAATCATCCGGCAACTACACGAATTTTTATTTTACAGCCCAGCATCCTGTTTGTACATCAAAACCAATGCATGATTATGAAACACTGCTCGAAGATGCCGGCTTTGTGCGGATACATAAATCTTTTCTCATCAACTTATTGCATGTAAAAGAGTACATCCGTGGAGAAGGAGGTAGTGTTTTACTCAGCAATGGACACGAGGTAGAAGTATCGAGAAGAAAAAAAGATTTACTGATGAACCGAATGAAGGAATACTATAAATTTTAATAACGCAACTTTAGTAATAGAATGATGTGTAGAAAGTGGCATTATTTCAAATGGGCTTCGAAAGTGAAGCCCCTTTTAAATTACATATATCACAAAGTCATTTAGAATTTACCTGCCATGTATCACCTGAGGTAAATTAACAACATTCAAAATATTTTATCTTCTAAACTGCCGTCTCAATTCCATAGCCTGCTCTTTTATTGATTTTGAAGGGCTACGCTTCAACAACATCACTGGATTTATCTTCCGGGAGCTTGTTGTTGATGGAGCTTGGGTTATTCGTGCATTGCTGTTATTATTACCCGGAATGCAATTCTCATATTCAAATGTAAGAGGGAACCATTGTTCACTGATCAAATCATAAAAAGTTACAGATAGCGGATAGTTTTGCTGTCCTAGTTGCCAGAAAGTTTGTGCAGGATCATAATCAAACACCACAATAGGATCGCCATTTTCATCATATACAGTGAATTTATCGCTGGCAGACGACCACTTACTTGAATTAATATGTGGATTTATAAAGGGAAACCCATGCTCAATTCCAGGAACCGCAAGGTAAGGATTTTTATATGGTTTCGTATATATTGAAACAACTGAATAATATGGACTGCCTCCAATAAAAAAATCCCAGGATGAATTATTGCCTTCTGCTGTATAACTCATTATTGTATAATAATCTCCTATAAAACTTTCCATCCGCACCATCTCTCCTTTTGAATTATAGGTATAAAGTACTTCATCATATATCTCTGAAGTATTTCCATTGTACCATATTTCTTTGTTTACTTTTTTCCCTTCATAGAAAAAATGAATAGTGAAAATCAGATCACCCCCAACATACAATTTTGATATGGCTAATCTCCTGTTTATATCATACTCCTGCCTAAAAAGGCCATAGTCAGAAATATTCCATTCATCACAAAGCCCCTGATTATTGTAATGATAGTTATACTCACCACCGGGGTAGGTAAAATTAGTCATGCGACATTCGTTTTTTGGCTTTGCATTTGCCTGTTGCAAATCAGTTTCAGGGTTTTCTTTTAAATCCTTCTGACAACCAATAAAAAATAAACTGATCAGCAGAAATGAGCTGATGTTTTTAAAATAGTTCTTTTTCATAAAAAAGTTTTGTTTAATAAAATAATATGCGAAATATGATTTGCTTATGTTCACTAATCAATAACCCGATGAAGCATGAAGGAAAGAATGCAAAAAAAAATTGCAAGATCCTTTTCATAACAAACCACTTCTATTAGCTTTCATTGCTTGTTTAATTAAAGTGCGCCCAACGCTGCATTTGCAGTAATAAAACCACTGCCCGAAGCATCAGCCCCCCATGATATTGAAAAAGTTCCATTGATTAAACGACTACCAGCACCCATTGGCAGTGCAACTGATTCTAAAATTGTTTCAGCTTCGGCTGCAGTTAGTGTTGGTTTTTTTTGAGCCATTAGGGCTACAATTCCTGCAACATGCGGGCTGGCCATTGATGTACCCGAAAGGAAATAATATGAAAGTTGACCACTACTTAATTGGTAGGGTCCTACTACTGCCACCCCTGGAGCAACAACATCCAAATCTTGTCCTGCTTTTTGCCGGCTTGAAAAAGGAACAACAAAAAAATCATTTACACTTGTAGGATCAGCTATATCTGCAGCATGCCACCAGGTAGGAGTTGAAAAGTGTGAAATCCATCCAGCAGCAGCAACTG
>JAYUTS010000049.1:0-4241 GCA_043754995.1 Chitinophagaceae bacterium | reverse complement strand
GTAGAGGAGAGTGAGAAAAAAGAGTTGGTGATTAAGTTGGAGGAGGAAGAGTTAGTCTTCTAAAGAATAGCAAAAGCGAGGTAACACCTCGCTTGTTAGTTGATTATAGAAGATAATGTAGTGATCAATTTGTTCGCACAGAAAACCAATGTTCGCTGGGTGGATTTGCAGATTGATAGCTGATGTTTAATTTTTTTAATACCGCAACATTGTGCCCGTTTTGTATTGCCGGCGACCATGCAGGGCTATTCAGTAAAACCTTAACTAAGGCATTGGCAGTTTCATTTTTAACTCCTTTAAGAATGGTCGCCCTTGTTATTTTTCCATTCTTGTCAATGATTATTTCAATTTCCAATTGGTGAATGTCTTTGTCTGTTGAAAGTGGTTCTTTTTTAGCAGTAAGCGTATTATGTAAATAGGCTAATAGTTTGTCAATGCCTCCGGGAAATTCTGGCATCTTTTCAGCTTTGGTAAATACCGGTTCATTGTTTTGGTTTTCTGTTTTATCCAAGTCATTTTTTTTTGTTATGATTGTATCTTCAAAAATAATCACGCCGTTCTTTGCTTCAGGCCCGTATTTCGCAATAGCTTCTTTATTTTTTTTTTTGATTACAGTAACTGTCTTTGCATTAATTAAAAAAGAGTCGGGCATTTTTCTGACAGATTTCTTTCCGTTAATAATAATCAGTTGATCTGTATTTTTGATGCTTTTAAATTCTATAGAATCGGCAATCAGTGTTATTGCATCCTTACTTGGTTTTGGCGTTGTATCAGATACAATGATTGTAATTGGCTCAGTAACTGAAACTTTATTTTTCCTGTACGCATAATTAACAATCCCTTTCAACACCGCTTCTGCAATTTTTTCCTGATTCTTTTCATCTGTGAGGAACGCAACATCTTTTGAGTTGCTAACAAAGCCGCATTCAAGAAGAACTGCAGGGCAAGTGGCTGCACTGATTACGTAAATACCAGCATTTCTTTGTTTAATCCCGGGCTCACGGATAGTCATTATATTTCTCATTTCATTGATAATGGCAGACCCAAGCTCTTTGCTTTCTTCTAAATTAGATGTTCCATCTTTTGCAACATAGAGTTCAAATCCATTCATAGGATTTTCAAATTCTTTTCCATCCTTCTTAATTTTTGGAACAAATGAGGAATGAATGGAGACAAACAGATCGGCCTTACTTTCTTTAGTTATTCTAACACGCTCATTAGCTTCAATGAAATTCTTATCTGTACGGGTGAAAATTAATTTCAGGTTCTCATCTGAATTCATCTGTTCAATCTTTTTTGCAATAGCAAGGGCAATTTCATCTTCTGATATCCCATTCAGTCCTTCAGCCCCATTTCGTTTGCCATCTTTAAATCCATGACCCGCATCAATCACAACAATCATAGGCTTTTCCAGTGCGGGGATAGAGGATGTTCTTGAAGTTTCTTTGATCTTTACCGCAAAGGCAGTAAACAAAAAGATCAGCAACGGCAGCAACAATAAACGGCTGATATAGCCAATTTTCGGATTTTGTAATTTGGATAGCATCTGTAATCTTCTTTTAATAGGTGAATAAAAAAATGGATTCGTCAGGGGCATATTATATCCGGGAAAAGCAGTTGCAATAATCATAGCTGCAAAAGATGCTGTATCATGATCTTTCACTGACTGCTCATCTGCAATAAATTCATGAATCATTGTCAGTTCTTTACGGATGAGCCAGAAGAACGGGTTGCTCCAGAAAAATATCAGGACTATATTGATGAATAGCTTGTCCCAACTGTGTTTTTGTTTTACATGTACCAGTTCATGTGCAAAAATCTGCTGACCCTGTTCTGAATTGAAATCAATTTCCCTGTTCCAGAAAACAAAACTAAGAAATGAAAAGGGAGTTCCTTTTGCATCTGTATCAACAAAAACCAGGTTATTTATTTTCCAGTGCTGATATTTTTTTATCAGGCGAATGATTCTAATGATGGCAATCAATAAAATGATCAGTGTTATAAATGATACGAGTAAGTACAAAAGAAGGCTTACATTTTCTGCAGAAAAAAATGATTGCTTTACTGCTGCAGTTGTTGTTGTTTCTTCAAACCATACTTCATCAGTTGTAATACTTTGCAATATCTGATAAGCGGGAAGTCCCTGCTGTTGCTCTTCCTGTAAAAAAGGAATTTTTAAAAAGGGCAGGCCGAAGGCAATTACTACAGAGGCAAGTAAATAAAAACGGTTCCATGCATGAAAGAGTTTGTTTCTTAAAGCAAACCAGTAATAGCCCGTCAGCAAAGCTGAACAGAGAATGACTTTCAACAGGTATTCTGCAAATGCAATCATTTTTTGGGATTTTTAAGGTTTTGTAAAAGCAACTCCAGTTCTTCAATGCTGAGGTTGTTTTCTTTCACCATAAAAGAAACCACATCAGAAAACGATCCCTCAAAATATCCTTTCACAAGATTTTTCATACTGGTTTTCGAATAACTATCCTTTGATATGGCAGGGTAGTATTGATGCATACGGCCAATTACATCGGCCTTTACATATTTTTTATCAATGAGAATTTTGAGAATAGTTGCCACAGTATTTTGATGTGGCTTGGGAATGGGCATTGCATCAACAATCTCCCGCAAAAAAGCTTTGTTGAGTTTCCAGATGATTTGCATCACCTGTTCCTCAGCTTTTGTTAGTGGTTTAAGTGTATTTGCACTCATGAAACAAATGTATAACTAAAAAAATAGTTTAACAACTAAATATTTAGTTAAAGAAAATTTTCATCTTTATTTCTCGCCTGTTTCCGTTTAATTTGCAGCATAAAGCTTACGTATGCCCCCAATCGTAGAAATAAAGGATGTTAACATATACCAGAGTGGTAATCTTATTCTCAGTAATGTAAACCTTACCGTCAATCAAGGTGAGTTTGTCTATCTCGTTGGTAAAACAGGCACCGGTAAATCTTCCTTACTTAAAACACTGTATGGCGAATTACCTTTAACTGAAGGGCAAGCAACTGTTGCAGGTTTTAACATCAGGGAAATCGATTGGAAAAATGTTCCCTTTCTGCGCCGCAGCCTGGGAGTCGTATTCCAGGATTTTCAATTGTTAACAGATCGTACCGTGCATGAAAATTTAAAGTTTGTGCTCAAGGCAACGGGCTGGAAGGATGAAAACCTGATGGAAGAAAAGATCAATGATGTGCTGGATAAAGTAGGATTAAAATCGAAAGGATTTAAAAGACCTTATGAAATGAGTGGGGGTGAACAGCAACGTGTAGATATTGCAAGAGCTTTACTCAACTCCCCTAAATTAATACTGGCCGATGAGCCAACCGGTAACCTCGATCCTGAAACAAGTGATGAAATCATGAACCTGCTCATACAGGTTGCCAAAGATTACAATACAGCAGTAATGATGGCAACACATGATTTTATGGTAATCAAAAAATTCCCTTCAAGAATGGTGAAAACGGAAGGCGGTAAAGTATGGGACAATGCTACTGTAGAACATGCATAAGTTGTTTTGCATGCTCAGCATTATTGAAATGCTGCAGTAATAAACCCTGTCTTAACTGAATATCATCATCTGTAAATGCTGTATGAAATAAGCGAAAGGTTTGATACCTGAATTCGGTAGGATTAGCTGCAAACTGACAGGCTTTTTCCAGGCCTGTTCCATTCACCATCTCTTCATTTACCAGCACATGCCTTCCGTTGAATACAGCATTCAGTAATTTTAATTTAATGCCGGATCTGGTAAATGATGGCAGAATATGCACCTGGGCTTTATGGATGAGATCATTTAACTCTGCATCGCTGGGATTTTCCACCAAACAGATATGCTGTTTTTCTTTAGCAAGCTGTTTCAATTTTGCGGAAGGATTTTTCCCGGCAATTACAAAAGGAATATCTGAATCATAAAATATTTTTTCCAGTAACCAAACAGCAACTTTTTCATTTTCTGCAACAGAAAGATTGCCATGGTATAAAACAAAATTCCCTTTACCTTCTTTACTTGTAACAAGTGTATTGGGAACAAAGGCAGGAAAATGAAGTACCTGGTTGGCTTTGAATTGTTTCTTGTATGCTTTTGCATCGTCATCTGAAATAGCAAGAATAATGAAGTTTTTTAATTTTTCTTCATAACGCTTCAGTAACCGGCTTTCATGATGCATATATGCTTTACGTGTAATGGATGTTTCCCACTGGGAGAGTTGTTTGTAGTATTCATGTTCTACATTGTGCAGCCTGAT
>JAYUTS010000048.1:0-9887 GCA_043754995.1 Chitinophagaceae bacterium | reverse complement strand
TACCTGAATCAAGGATCAACTTAATACGGGTTTCCATTCCAAACAAAAACAACAAATTAAAGCCAGGTATGTCTGCTTATGTTTACCTCAGTGGTTCAAAGCGTTCCGCTCTTACATTACCTGTTGATGCAGTTATTCGTGATGCTAAAGGAGCAACAGTATGGATACAAACAGGGAAAAACACTTTTAAAAATATAATGATTGTAGTGGGCGCAGAAGAAGGTAGTATGATAGAGATAAGAAGCGGATTGCAGCCAGGTGATGTGGTGGTTATTAGCGGCGCATATTTACTTAATAGCGAATATATTTTTAAGAAAGGAGTTAACCCAATGGAAGGAATGAAAATGTAGCTATCGAAAGGAACATGAAAAAGCCATTCATAATTCTGTAATCCCTTTCCATAATTATGTAACAAATAAACGGGCTTCGTTTTTACCTTTAAAGACAGGAATTTGACTCTTTTTGTGATAATAACATTATTTTTGCCTTCGGTTAATGAAAAGAAATACATCCATACAATTCAAAGCAGCTTTTCTACTCACTGTATTCAGTTTGAATATGGTTGTTGGCTTTGCCTGCTCTCTTGGTTTGGATATGGGATTTAATACGACGACGCATCATGAGGAAGAAGCCATCCAGCCTCCCGTTCATGTGCATGCCAATGGGAAAAAACATGAGCATCAAAAACCAACTGCAAAGCCTCCCGTTCATGTACATGCTGACGGTAAAAAACATGAACATCAGCAAGAACCTGTAAAGCAAGATCCCCAACAGGAAAAAGCATTGCCCCAAAAAGATAAGGAAGGTTGTTGTAAGGATGATGTGGTGAACTTTCAAAACTTAGATAAGAACATCAATATAAAAACAGTAATCAACGCACCTGCATTAATTGCTGTACTCAGCAGCTTTTTGGGTATTGAAATTTTTCAGGTGCCTGGAACTGAAAAGCAAATATATACTGCCAGGTATTTATTTCCACCTCCTCCTAACATTCTTATTTCCGTTCAGCGTTTCCAGATTTGATTTTTGTAAAACAGGTAAAGCATAAATGCTTTTCCGTAATTCCTATTGCTTTATGCAATCTGAATCTATTTGTTTTACAGTAATCATTTTTTTATGCTCAAAAATAGGATCGTTGGTTTTCTTTTATTACTTCTCTCCTCACCTGCTACAGCACAACTTGTACTTACAGAAAGCGATGCAGTAACAAAAGCATTGGCCAATAATAAAAACATCCAGGCCGCCTCGTTGCAGGTAAAACAGCAGCAGCAACTATTGAAATCGGCTTTTAACTTACCTAATCCAGAATTTTTCTGGGAAAGCCCTACCGGAAATTTTTATACCCCAAGCATTACACAGTCTTTTGAATTTCCCACAGTTTACAGCAATCAACATCGCTTGCAAAAACAGCAGGTTGGTATAGCCCAAAAAGAAAAGCAATTAACAGAAGCTGAGTTGAAATACCGTGTAAAACTGTTGTATCTAGAAGCGCAGTTTGCTGATTCACTGGTTAAGCAATTGTATGTACAGGACACATTGTATGAAAAAATAAAAGTATCAGCCATCCGCCAGTTTAATGCAGGACAGATAGATTACCTGCAACAAATATTTACTGAAACGCAGTATGGTGAAATTCATAACCTTTACCGGCAAGCCGTTACAAGAGCAAAAACATTAAAAGCACAATTGCAATGGGTAACTGGTTTAAAAGATGAACTTACATTAGAGCCATTACTGATTGCTGCTATACAACCCCAGTTCGCATTCACTCCTGATTCAACTGCTTTATCATTCAACCCATCCATACAGCTATTGCAACAACAACAGGCAGTAGCCAAACAAAATATTACACTTCAAAAAAGCAAGGCATTACCCGGATTGGCATTTGGTTATTTTAACCAGGGCGAAAGAGACACAAGATGGTTTAACCGTTTTCGTTTTGGCATTACCATTCCATTATGGTACGGACAATATAAAGGAAATATCAATGCCGCTAAAACCGAACAGCAGGTGATACAAAGCAAGCAGGAAGGTTTGCAACAGGAATTGACAGCACAATTGATCAATGCAAACAGTGAAATGCAAACCAGTTGGCAGTCTGTTCAGTATTATCAGCAAACGGGTTTACGAAAAGCACAGGAAGTAATTACAACTTCGCAACGATTTTTTGTAAGCGGGGAAATAGATTATATCAATTTCATGCGAAACAGTAATGAAGCATACAGCATCTATCAAAAATATCTCGAAGCAGTAAGAAGCTATAATCTCAGTGTTATCAATTATCAATACTTAATGGGAACATTATGAAACGAATACTCATTCAAATCTTATTATGGTTACCGCTCCTGTCTTTTGCACATGAAGGTGAAGTTCATCCAGGTGAAAAGAAAGCAACTAATACAGGAAGCATGACCTATTTTTCATCAGAAGCATTTTCTGATAAATATGAGTTGCTGGTAAAGTACAACCCTATCATCCCAGGCAAGGAAGCGATATTGAAATTATTTATCAGTGATTATAATACCAATAAACCTTTGGATAGTGCCAACCTGCAGATAACTGTAGCTGCTAATCCCAATATAAAGGTGACCGTTTCAAAAACTGACGAAGGTGTATATGAACTGAAAGCAAATTTTCCTGAAAAGAAAGCCTACAATCTTGTTGTAAACATTAACAGCAATGCAGGAGCCGATTTGATTCAGTTGAATAATATTGAGGCTGGAAAAGAACTTCCTTTAACCACAGCAGAAACAGTTGTACATATCCATTGGTACAGCAGTAATTGGTTCTATGGATTGATTGGTTTATTAATTGGATTGGTTGTGATGTTTTTCATCAGCAAAACAAGGAGCAGAAAAATGACAACTACCGTCATTATTTTATTTTGCTTATTGCCAACAGTAACATACAACTCTGTTGCTGCACATGGTGATGATGATCATGGAAGCGGCACAAAAGCAGGTGGCTCTTCTACTTTATTCATGGTTGAAAAAGAAACACAATTTCTGTTCAGTATTCAAACACAAAAAATTGGTACAGGCAATTTTAATGAATCATCGGTTTTGCTAGGAACCATTACTGCTGCAGCACAGGGAAGAGCAGTGATTCAATCACCACAGTCGGGTAAAATCGTTTCACTGCGTGTAACACCGGGTCAAAAAGTTGGCAAAGGCCAGGTTGTTGCAGTGATAGAACAACAGGTGGATGCAGGCACACAAATAGATATCATTTCACAAAGCAATACCGTAAATGCTGAGTATGAAGCAGCCAAAGCACAATATGAGCGGCTAAAAGCTATTGAAGATATTGCTGCAAAAAAAGATGTAACGGAAGCAAAAGCCCGTTATGAAAGTGCAAAGAAAAACAAAGCATTGTTTGATGCCAACACAGGCAGAAATACAGGTGGCACAAAAATGATCACACTCACATCTCCGGTAAGCGGTGTGGTAAGCACTTTTAATTACGCAATAGGTGCAGTAGTAAGCGGCGGCGAAACTTTATTTGAAATAACAAACCTTGAACAGGTATATGTGGAAGCCCAGGTGTTTACAGATGATGTTGCAAAAATGAAATCGGCTATTTCTTTTACTACATCATCCAACAATGATACAACTACGTACAGATTAAAATTGGTCAGCACTGCACAGTCGGTGAATACAGGCAATCAATCGCAAAAAGTTGTATTTGAATTGATCAATCCCAAAGGGCAATTCAAGATTGGTGAAAATGTAAATGTGCGTATGACGGGAAATAATGTTGTACGGCAGGTAGTAATACCCAACGAAGCAATCACAGATGTAAATGGCAAGCCAGCCATATTTATAAAAGATAAAGCCGAACAATACAGCATCAGTTTTATTGTAAAAGGGCAAAGCAATGATCAGTACACCGTCATCAATAAAGGCACAGAAGATGGGGAAAGAATTGTTACGTCTAACGTATATCAAATGAAAATGATGTATTTAAATCAATAATTTTTAAATAAAAAATAAACAATGAAACAATTCAAAATCATTCTCTCCATGGCAATAGCAGTTTTTTGTTTTACTGCTGTACATGCACAGTCAGCAAAAACAAAAAAGAAAACTTCAACCGCACATATGGTCGTTTATCAATGCCCTATGAAATGCGAAGGAGATAAAACATACAGCAAGGCAGGTAAATGCCCTGTGTGTAACATGAAGCTGAAAGCCATCCCAAAACCAGTAACTGCCCTATATCAATGCCCCATGAAATGCGAAGGAGATAAAACATATGCAAAAGAGGGTAAATGCCCTGTGTGTAACATGAAACTTTCCAAAGTGGAAATAAAAAAACAGGCAAAAGGTCACGAAGGACACAATCATAACTAATTAATAAAAAATGAAACAGATGAAACAAGTATTAAAAATTTCAATGGCAGTTCTTGCCATCAGCACAGTAACCATTTTTGCAGCTTGCAATAACAGTGGAGAAAAAACAACAAGCACAACAGATTCAACAAAAACTGAAATGACGCATGCAGATGGCGACCATATCTATGCCTGCCCCATGCATCCTGAAGTTACAGGTAAGGAAGGCGACACCTGTCCTAAGTGCGGCATGAAACTGGAACATAACGATAATGCAGGAGCAGTAAGCAATGTATCCATGCAGTTCAGTACCAATCCTGCAACTGTAAATCCTAACCAGGAAGTTACATTGTCCATGACACCAAAAAACAAAGACAATGCAACTGAGCAGGTGGCATTAGATGTAGAGCATACCAAAAAAATTCACCTGATTGTAGTAAATGATGACCTGAGCTGGTTTGATCATATTCATCCTGAATACAATGCCGATGGTTCTTACAGTGTAGTGGAAAAATTTCCAACAGCAGGTAAGTACAGCTTGTTTGCCGATTACAAACCAAGCGGCGGTAACCATGTTGTTGATAATTTAAATGTAACCGTAACAGGAACTGCACCTGCTGCAAAAAAACATGGTGCAGATAAATTAACAGGCAGTGCCGATGATGGTTTTACCGTTTCGCTTGCACCAGAAGGCGGCAAGTTTTTAACCAATATGGCCATGCATATTAACGGTGTGGTAATGCTGAATGGTAAGGAAGTAGATGTAACAACGTTGGAAGACTATCTCGGTGCCAAAGCACATATGGTAGTTGTAAGTCTTGCAGATAAAAAATATTTGCATGTGCACCCAAGTGTAGAAGGTGGCAAATTTGATTTACACACTACGTTTGACAAACCCGGTGTATATCGTGGCTGGATTCAATTTCAATCAAAAGGAAAAGTTTACACCACTGATTTTACCATGAATGTTGCAGAAGGTAAAGCTGCTGATATGAAGGACATGAAGCATTGATAAAAAATATTTATCCCTGCAGGGAAAAATAAAATACAGATGTAATTGCATTGAATCGTAAAAAAAATCCGGCAAATATGGATGAATAATCATCTAATGCTGATGTGGTAGATTAAATGCTCATTATTTTTTGAAGTACCGCTCCCTCAAAATAAAATCATTTCCTTTTCCCTTCTCCTTTTGGAGAAGGTACCGAAGGCGGATGAGGGTGGAGAGGGAGATGGAGGGTGAGGTCCCGGTACACAAAATAAATTTATGCTCAACAAACTCATTCTCTTCTCCTTAAAAAACCGGATGCTGGTGATATCATTAGCTGCACTGGTAATGGTGTATGGTGTGTTTACATTGGTGAATCTTCCGGTAGATGTATTACCCGATTTGAACAGACCAAGAGTAACTATTTTTTTAGAAGCCAATGGCATGGCACCTGAAGAAGTGGAAAGCCAGGTAAACCTGCCGGTGGAAACACAACTGAATGGAGCACCCGGAGTTGAAGTGGTACGTTCAGTTGCAAGCCCTGGATTAGGAATGGTGTTTGTTGAGTTCGACTGGAAAACAGATGTCTATCGTGCAAGACAATTAACAGCAGAGAAATTACAGAACATTCAATTGCCAAAAGGCATCACTCCGGTGATGGGGCCCATCAGTTCCATCATGGGACAGATCATGATGGTAGCAGTAAGAAGTGATACAACATCACCTGCTGATTTAAGAACACTGGCCGACTTTACCATTCGCAGAAGATTGATGAGTGTAAGTGGTGTAAGCCAGGTGATACCGATTGGTGGCGAACGGATGCAATACCAGGTTTTGATCTCCAGTGAAAAACTGCGGCAATATAATTTGTCGATTGATGAAATTGATAATGCCTTACAGTTAACCAATCAAAACACAACCGGTGGCTTTGTTGATAATAAAGGTTCTGAAACATTGATAAGAAATATCGGAAGAGCGAATACACTGGAAGATTTATCCAATACGGTTATTACCAACAGGAACGCTGCTCCCATTTTATTGAAACAGGTTGCAGAAGTAAAATTTGGAGGGCCCATTAAAAGAGGCGATGGATCATTTAATGGAAAGCCTGCCGTTATTCTGAGTATTGAGAAACAACCGGGTTCAAGTACACTTACGGTAACCAATGAAGTATTGAAGGCGATGGATGAAATTAAAGCATCATTGCCAAAAGACATTCATATTAACACAGATGTATTTCAGCAAAAAAGTTTTATCGTCAATTCTATAACTAATGTAGAACATGCATTGAGAGATGGCTTTATATTAGTGATCATCATTTTGTTTTTGTTCCTGTTGAATTTCAGGACCACTATCATAACATTAACTGCAATTCCCCTATCACTCATCATTACAGCTATCGTTTTTAAGTTTTTTGATATTTCCATCAATACATTAACGTTGGGTGGTTTGGCCATTGCCATTGGAGAATTGGTGGATGATGCGATTGTGGATGTGGAGAATGTGTATCGAAGGTTAAAAGAAAACTGGGTGAGTGATCAGCCAAAGCCATTGCTGAAAGTGGTTTATGAAGCAAGCAGCGAAGTAAGAAACTCCATTGTGTATGCTACTATTATTGTGGTGCTGGTTTTTATACCGTTGTTTTATTTGCAGGGAATAGAAGGAAAAATATTTGCACCGCTGGGTATTGCTTATATCACTTCCATTGTTGCGTCGCTGGTAGTGTCACTAACAGTTACACCGGCATTGTGCAGCTATTTGCTTGGAAAGAAAAATCATTTGAAGCACATTAACCTGATATTTTGGAGAAAGGCCCCCTCTCTGAAGGAGAGGGCGGGGGGTGAGGTTGCTGAGGTGGTTGATGCAGCACATGAACAGGACAGCAGCTTTGTTCGTTGGTTAAAAAAACAGGATCTGAAATTATTGCAGTGGGGTTTGAAGCGAACGAAATTGGTAATGAGCATTGCCATCGCATTAATTATTGCAGCCATTGCCATCGTGCCCTTTTTCGGTACAGAATTTTTGCCGCCATTTAATGAAGGAAGCTTTACGGTAAATGTTGTAGCTCCTGCAGGAACATCGCTGGAAGAAAGTAATAAGCTGGGTACCATCGCAGAAAAACAAATATTGAAAGTAGCGGAAGTGGCACTAACATCACGCCGCACAGGAAGAGCCGAACTGGATGAACATGCAGAGCCGCCCAGTTATTCTGAAATTGATGTAGCATTGAAACCCGGCGGACGTAAACGGGATAAAGTGCTGGAAGATATCCGTACTAATTTATCTGTATTAAAAGGAGTAACGGTTAATATCGGTCAACCGATTTCTCACCGGCTCGATCATTTGCTCTCTGGTGTAAGAGCGCAGGTAGCCATTAAAATTTTTGGCAATGATCTGTTAATGCTTCGTTCCAATGCCGAACAATTAAAAACTGTTATCAGCAATGTACCCGGTGTGGTGGATGTGCAGATAGAAAACCAGGTAATGGTTCCCCAACTCATGATTAAACTTGATCGGATGGCTGTTCAGCGTTACGGATTGCAGGTAGGCAAAGTAGCAGATGAACTGGAAGTTTTTTACAATGGTAAAGTCGTAAGCCAGATTTTAGACGGGCAAAAAAGTTTTGATATTGTATTAAGAACAGATGACAGCACCCGAAAAAATATTGATGCTATCCGTAATACACAAATTGCCACATCCGATGGTTCATTGATCCCGTTGCAGCAAATTGCAACTATTGAACTGGAGAACAGCATCAATGCGGTGAATCATGAAAACACGCAACGCCGTATCGTCGTTTCTGCCAATGTGCAGGGTCGTGATCTGGGAAGTACGGTAAAAGAAATGCAGGAAGCCGTTAAAAAAGATTTGCCGTTGCAGGAAGGTTATTATTTACAATGGGGTGGACAATTTGAAAGCCAGCAATCCGCATCAAAACTTATTGCCATTCTCAGCATCTTTTCAATTGCAGGTATTTTCTTAGTGCTGTACAGTCATTTTAAAAGTACCCGCATTGCATTTCAGATCATGCTCAATATTCCATTGGCATTAATAGGAAGTGTAATTGCTGTAATGTTAACCGGTGGTGTATTTTCCATTGCAACAATGGTAGGTTTTATTACACTTACCGGTATTGCATCAAGAAATGGAATTATGATGATCAGTCATTACATCCATCTGGTGCATCATGAAGGAGAAGTGTTTGGAGATAAAATGATCATCCGTGGTTCATTGGAAAGAATGGTACCTGTATTAATGACCGCATTGGTGGCAGCTTTTGCACTGATACCATTAACCCTCGACCCGACAGCACCCGGTAAAGAAATATTATACCCGGTGGCCATTGTTATTTTAGGCGGATTAGTTAGTTCTACATTTTTAGATATGATTGTTACCCCGGTAGTATTTAAACTTTTTGGTGAAAAGGCATTGAAGAGCTATATAAAAGAGCAAAACAAAAAAGAATTTGAAGACTAAAAATGGAGTATTTGTAATCACTTTTATTCTTACACTTAAAACGAAAATTATGCTTAATTATTTAAGGTCTGTTGCTGTTATTCTTTCATTCATGTTATTGATTGTTGCCTGTGGCGATAACGATAAAAAAACAGCCGAAGTAAAAAAGACGGATGAAATTTGCTATAATCCCAATTTAGTAAATGATACTTCAAAAAAAAGTATTAAGTCAATGGCCTTTGCTATAGTCAATGGCGACAGTATAAAAATCAACTACCACTCCCCCGGTGTTCGCAAAAGAATAATCTGGGGTGGTCTTGTTCCGTATGATGAAGTATGGGTAACAGGTGCACATGATGCTACTACTATTGAAACAGAAAAGGATTTAATGATTGATGAAAAATTAATTCCTGCCGGTAAGTATGCTTTATTTACAATACCAGGACAAGAAGAATGGATAGTTATTGTCAATAAAAAATGGAACCAGCACCTGGCAAGTGAATATGATGAAAAAGATGATGTAGTGAGGATAAAAGTAAAGCCGGCACAAAATACGCATACAGAAAGGCTGCAATATTTCATACAAACCAGTAATGGCGACAATGGAAAGATTGCTGTAGCCTGGGAGAAATTAAGGATTGAGTTTCCTTTTACAATTAAAAACTAAAGGAGATTCCCAAAGACAATGCTGAAGTGAAACGTAAAACTGTTCGTACATCTATTCTAAAGATAGTAGGTGATTGGAATATTATGCTTGGTCATAATTCATCAAAAAAATAGGCATACATAAAACAATAAATCATGCTTCAACATGAAAAATGTTCACGTTGTTCAAATGTGTGAATGATGTAATTTTTTTATTAATTGTGTATCATAAACTATAATCAGGAGGCCTACCTTACTATGATGTGAAAATTCTTTCACAATAAAAAACAAACCTGTTGAATAATTTAAAAATAAAAATCATGAAAACATTTCAAAAACTCAGCTTGCTGATTGCTTTAATTACATTTTTTGCATCCTGCCAATCAGGTACAGATGTAAACCAAACACTTTCAAAAACAGAAACAAGAATGGAAATGATGAACAAAATTGCCGACGATAGTACAATG
>JAYUTS010000047.1:0-4275 GCA_043754995.1 Chitinophagaceae bacterium | reverse complement strand
CTAAACATTAGTTCTTAACTTGATCAATATATTTTCAATCAGCATCAGTTGTGGGCGGACCGAATTCTATTTCCCCACCTGCAAAAAGCCCTGATCGTAGCCAAAAACTATTTCAACGAATTCCCCACCCACATTTTGTGGCTTACGACCTTCGGCTCGTAAGGTTTATAGGCTTAGGAAACCCTAAATTCAAATTTTTACTTACAATAAGCCTGGGTTTCAATTTCAATACACCCAAAATTGTCTTGTCCTAAAATAGGTTTACAGTAAATCAACCTACAGCAGGAATATTAATTAACAGTATCAACTAATTTCAGGACGGGTCAGGTTTTTATTATTTACAAAGATGTTTACTTCACTTCCTGCAACAACTCTTTCACCGCCAATTCCAATTGCTGATCAGTTCCCACACTTACTTTTTCATTTTCATTCTTCAGTTTTACATCGGGTTCTGTTTGTGCATTCTCTAAGTATTTTCCATTCACATCTTTACAACCAACAGTGGGGGCACCCCAGCGGATACCTGTATCCATCAGGCTTTCCCATGCAGCAAACGTACAGGTGCCGGGCACAGGCATACCCAGCAGTTTACCAATGCCTGTTTCCCTTATCATGTAAGCATAACAATGGCCATCACTATAGTTGGCTTCGTTAGCGAGGGAAATGCTTGGCTTGGTCCAACGGAAGTTGGGTTCAAAACCATTGAGACGATTATCGGTTCCATAGTCCATGAATTTTTTACCACTTAAGAACATGGCCAGGTCTGCAACAAGGTCGCCACCGCCATTATTTCTTGTATCAACCACAATTGCTTTCTTGTTGAAATATTTTCCCATGATCTCTTCATAGGTTGTTCTGTAAGAACCATCATTCATACCGGGAATATGTACATAGCCCAATGTGCCATTACTCATTTTATCTACTTCTTCTGCATTGCGTTTTACCCAACGATGATAGAGTAATCCGTTTTCTTCGCCCAGTGTTACAGGTTTTACAGTGAGTTCTTTCCTGGTTGTTCCATCAACAATTACCAGCAATGTGTTTTTTCCTGCTTTGCGATTTAAGTACTGAGCTAAATCTTTTTCAGCAGTGATGAGTTCGCCATCAATGCTTTCAATGATCACTCCTGCTTTCACATTCATACCGGCTTTATCCAATGGGCCATCCTTAATTACTTCCAGGATCTTTATACCATTGCCTTTGTAATTGTAATCATAAAAAATACCGAGTGTTGAAGTGATGTCACTGTTTGGATTAATTGCAGCATAGCTACTTCCACTATGACTTACATTCAATTCGCCCAACAACTCGCTCATAAGCTCACTCATTTCATAATTGTTGCCAATATGCGGTAAGTATTTTTCGTAATCAGGTTTGTAACTATCCCAATCAATACCATGAAAAGATTTTGTGTAGAAAGTATTCTTTGTTCTGCGCCATACATGCTCAAGCATAAACCGGCGTTCTTTTAAACCATCCACCATCATTTCACCATTGATAATGATGCGATCCTGTTTGCCACTTACAGGATCAATTTTGAGCATGCCATCATTGCTGTTAAGGAAAATTGTTTTCTGCTCTTTATCCCAAACCATACTTGCAAAACCCGCATTCAGGGGCGCCAGCATTTTAGTTTCTTTGGTACGCAGATTAGTGGTCCATAAATTCATACCACGTTCAAATCTTGCGAGGTAGTATAAGGTTTCTCCATCTTTGCTTACTAATGCATCACCTAATGAAGAAGAATGAATGGTGAGTTTTGCTTTGCGGAGTGTCAACCCATCCCAATCAATAACAACAGAATCTTTTTCAACCGGTTTCTTTTTACTCGAATCCGCTTTTCTTTTGTTCTCATCTAATTCTTTTTGCAAAGCAGCATCTTCTTTATTGAGTTTAAATTTATCAAATGCATCCTGTGTAAAAAACATGGCATATACATCGGCCTGTGCACCACCACTCATAGCTGCTGCACGCAAACCATCACGGTTGCTGAACCAGAGCATGGCCTTGCCACCCATGATCCATTTAGCATTATAATCATTATAGCCACTCTCCGTCAAGTTGATGATCTTTTTGCCATCGGCACTTGCCAAACCTGCTTCCCCAACCGGGCTACCGGGTACTGCATAATCAAACAACAACCATTTACTATCGGGGCTCCATTGGAAATACTGATCGTTCTCAATAAAAGCAAATAACTGATCACCATTTAATATGGTACGGCTTTGTTTATTGGCAAGATTATAAATACGTAAGAGATTCCTGTTTTCAATAAACGCAATTTCTTTTCCATCGGGAGAAAACAGCGGCTGTGTATTGGTATTGCTGTTTTCAATGACTGCTGTTTCTTTCAACAACGTTGAAGCATAAAAATAAGGTTCTTGTTGACGCTCCATCTTTGTTTCATAAATACTCCACTTGCCATTACGTTCGCTGCAGTACAAAATGCTTTTTCCATCGGGAGAAAAATTCACACTGGTTTCAGCTTCGGGTGTGTTCGTAATGCGTTTGGTAACGCCACCTTCCACACTTGTAACAAAGACTTCACCACGATACACAAATGCTACTTCTTTATTGTTAGATGCAACACTCATACCACTGCCGCTGGTTACACGAAATACCTGCTCCCTGTTATTTCTTGCATCAGAAAGAATCGTCACATTTACTTTTTGGGCAGCAGCCCCACCACGCATGGTATATAATTCGCCATCATAACTAAAGCAAAGCAATCCATCGGTACTGCCACTCAAAAAACGAACCGGGTGTTTTTTAAAGGAAGTGAGTTGTTCTGATTTACCAGCAGCAACCGGTTGTTTGTGTACATTATAAGAACCACTTTCTTCACTTAAATAAAAGAAGGCCGATTCATCTGTATTAAAAACAGGATTGCGGTCTTCACCTTTGAAAGTTGTGATTTGTTTATGTGTATTGGTTTTAAAATCGTAGAGATATACATCTCTTGTTACAGATGATGTATGATGTTTTCGCCATGCATTTTCCTGCCCCTTTTTATCATGATAGATCATCTTTGTTCCATCCTTGCTAAACTTAATGTCTTCAGCAGGTGTGGTAAATACCTGTGTAACCCGTCCGCCTGTTACAGCCACACTATACAATTCACTCATATAAGCGGCGGGGTATTGACGGTTGGTTAGCAAATCCATACGGGTGCCACCAAACACTACATTCTTATTATCATTTGTAAAGCTGTAAGGATATTCACCCGCTGAATGATAAGTGACACGTTTGGCTTCGCCACCTTCTGCAGGGATCACAAATACATCAAAGTTGCCATAACGGTCGCTGGCAAAAGCAATGCTCTTGCCATCTTTACTCCATACAGGCATAAAGTCGTGGGCTTCATGCAAGGTTAATGCGAGGGCGGTTCCACCACTTGCCGCTACTTTATACAGATCGCCTTTGTAAGTAAAGACGATGGTTTTACCATCGGGTGAGATGGAAGGATAACGCAACCAGGAAGGCGTTTGGCTAAAAGAAGATAAGCTGAATGCTATAAGGAAAAAGCAAAGGGCAATAATACGACTCATAGTAAAATAGTTAAGGAGGTTAAAGATAATGGGAAAGCTAAAAGGTTGAAAATAATTTGATGGATGGCCTTTTTGATGCTTTGTTAAAATAGATGTTCTACCCATTCAAGGGTATAAAATGATGCTGATTGCGGATATAGTTTTGATGAAAAGATATTCATGAAACATTTACTCATTGCAGTTATTTTGTTTTGTTCTTTTCTTACCGGGAAAGAACAGCAGCAAACAAAAGTGGACGTTACGTATTGGGGAGGGAGGGCCATTATGATCGTTAGTAATTATTGGGAGCCGATCAAAGACCAGTTGAAAGGCCAGTTGAGTGATTCATTGTTTCAATACATTCAACTCCATTGCCAGGAAAAAGGATGGCCTTCTTTTTTTGGTTATGAAGGAGACGAGGATAAGAGTAAATACCAGGAAGGCGTTTTTGACCGGCTGGTTAAGTATAAAGTTGCCAGTTTCGATAATATCCGCAACGGGCAGAATTTTGGAAGAGATGCGATCATCTATATTCCATGGAAAGAAAACTATAAGTTTATTGATATTGATGGCTGGAACTATGATATTTATTTCATTGTTCCTGATAAACATGTAGTAGAAAAGAAATAATACCGACGAGACATAGTAGATAGTCCAAATTAATTTAGTCGACAATCAATGGCTGTCGATATTATACCGGAAGAATTTGGATTGATTTATAAATCCATTTGGTATAAAAAAAGCGGCA